>CAYYSW010000167.1:0-6191 GCA_964474395.1 uncultured Halobacteriales archaeon | reverse complement strand
TTCCTCGACGTAGGCGCCGACGTCCTCGTTGCGGGCGTAGACGACGTCGAGGTCCCACTCCTCCGCCCAGCGGTCGACGAAGCCGTGGAGCTCGTCGAAGTGCTGGAAGTGGTCGATGAAGATGGCCGGCGGCATCTCCATGTCGAACTGCTCGGCCACCTCCTTGACGAAGTACAGGGTGAGCGTCGAGTCCTTGCCGCCCGTCCACATGATGGCGGGGTTGCGGTACTCCTTGAGGCCCTCGCGGGTGACCTCGATCGCCTTCTCGACCTTGTCCTCGAGCGTCGGGTAGTCCTCGGCGGACTGGCCTTCACCGTCCGTGTAGTCGACGCCGAGATAGTCGGGGAAGTCGTCTGCCATCTCGTAATTATATATTATTACTCCGCTTAAACCGTTTGCGACATCCGTCAGCGCGTGCGATTCGGTACGCGGTGTCACTCGACGCATCGCACGAGTGAACCGACGGGAGCGCCGCCCGACCGTCCGAGCGACGGGGTCGTGCGAACGACCCGCAGACTACTGCAGCGGTTGCGAACGGGGCGTTGGGTGCCCGAGGCCCGACGTCCCGTCCGGTCGTGCCGTCGCCGGGGCGAGCGGGGAGTTAGCTGATGAACTTGTTGTCCCGCCAGTTGATGCCGTTGGACGCGGCGTTCTCGCGGGGGTCTTCGACGACCTCGAGGGTCGCGGCGCGGTCCTCGCCGTCGACGATGCGCGTCGCCTCGAGTTTGCCGTCGCGCGCGGTGATGGCGGTCAGCGAGCCCTTCTCGCACTCGCGCGCGAGGTCACAGAGCACCTCGAACATGGGGTACTGGAGCGCGGTGTTCTGAAGCACCGTCTCGCGGTCGCCCTTGAAGCAGGCGTACTCGACGAGTTCGGACGGTCGTTCCATCTCCTCTTCCTGCTGGCCGAACGCGCCCCACTGGGGCGCGCCCGAGGGACCGCCCCCGAACGGACCGCTCTCCTCGTCTTCTTCTTCCTCGTCGAGGTAGATTCGGTTCTCCGTGACGCTCGCCTTCAGCTGGGCAGTCGGCGTGTACTTGCTGATGTTGTCCTCGGCCGCCACCGCGCTCACGATGAGCGTGTTGTTGCGGCGAGTTATCTCGACGTCTGCGATTTCGACAGGTAGGTCGGCGTCCTCGAAAAAGTCGTGGACGTCTTCGAGAGGCAGTTCGAGCGTTGAGTGAATGGTGTATACGTGACTGGTCATGGGTAGCGTGGGCTAACCGGGGCGAGTCCCTCGCCGCGACCGGAACTGGTCGACTTACCCTAAGGATTTGTAGCTTATATTTTCTGCCCTTTTTGTCACCCGTGAACAAGGGGGTCTCAGCCGAGGGTCGCTTCCAGTTCCCCCCGTTCGTCGAGTTCCGCGAGGATGTCACTCCCCCCCACGAACTCCCCGTCGACGTACGTCTGGGGGATGGTCTCCCACCCGCTGTGTTCTTTCAGTGCCGCGCGGTAGGCGTCGAGGGCCTCCAGGACGTCCACCGTCGCGACGTCCTCGCGGTGCTGCTGGATGAGCCCGACCGCGCGCCGGGAGTAGCCACACTGGGGCATGAGCGGCGTCCCCTTCATGAACAGGACGACCTCGTTGTTCTCGATGGCGTCGTCGACGCGCTCGCGCGCCTCCTCCTCGCTCAGACTCGCCGTGGGGTCGAACGTCATACATCTCGTACCGCCTTCCCGCAAAAACACCTTTCGACCGTGACGGGCGGTAGCGCGTGGCGGGTGGTCGGGTCGAATACACAGGCGACCGGTGCGTTATAGTCGGGGGCCCCCAACGAGGGGACACATGAGCGAGGAGTACCAGGTAGCGGTCGTCGGCGGCGGCCCCGCCGGGTTGACGGCGGCGCTGTACGCGACACGACTCGGCCACGACACCATCGTCATCAACCGCGGGGGCGGCCGCGCGGCCATGATGCTCGACACGCACAACGTCATCGGCGTCACCGAGGAGGTCAGCGGCAACGAGTTCCTCCAGACGGCTATCGACCAGATAGAGGGCTACGGAGCGGACTACGTCCAGCAGACCGTCGAGTCCGTCGAGCGGACCGACGACGGGCGCTTCCGCGTCGCGGCAACCGATACCGACGTCGTCACCGACGCCGTCGTCCTCGCGACGGGGTTCAACGACGTGCGCCCGGACCCGCCGCTGCCCCGGACGGGCCGCGGCCTCCACTGGTGTCTCCACTGTGACGCCTACATGTTCGTCGACGAACCCGTCTTCGTCATGGGCGTCTCGGAGTCCGTCGCGCAGGTGGCGATGATACTGCTCAACTTCACGCCCGAGGTGGACATCCTCACGCGCGGCGAGGACCCGGAGTGGAGCGAGGACACACAGAAGCAACTCGACGCCCATCCCGTCGATATCGTCGAGGAGGACATCGAGAGCCTGGAGAAAGGCGAGGACGGCTGGCTGGAGGCGTTCGTCTTCGAAGACGGCACCCGCCGGGAGTACCGCGGGGGCTTCCCGATGTACGGGTCGGACTACAACAATGGGCTGGCGGAGTCGCTCGGCTGTGAGGTCAACGACGACGGCACCGTCGCGGTGGACGACCACGGCCGCACCAGCGTCGACGGCGTCTACGCCGTCGGCGACCTGACGCCCGGCCACAACCAGATCCCCGTCGCCATGGGCGAGGGCGCCCGCGCCGGCATCGGTATCCACTACGACTACCGCGAGTTCCCCCGCTCGCTGGAGGACATCGAGGCCGAGGGCGAGGTCACCGCCGAGGACGTCCCCGGCATCTCCGACCGCCTGCGCGAACGCGCCCACGAGCACAACGTCGAGGCGCCCGCGCCCGCGGACGACGACTGAGCGCCGGCGGCCGATAGCCGACAGCGACCCCTTTTTCGACGGACGGTACCGCGACCCACGGCTATTTGTCCGGCCCGTCCGAGGGGTCGCTCGATGCCCCCCGACCCCTTTCGCTCCGCCACCGACCTCGCGGCCGCCGTCCGTGCGGGCGACGTCTCCCCGGTCGAACTCGTCGACGCCTCCCTCGACCGCATCGAGGCGCGCGGCGACCACACGAACGCCTTCGTCACCGTCATCGAGGAGTCGGCCCGCGAACGCGCCCGCGAAGCGCAACGGGCCGTCGAATCCGGCGAGGCCCTCGGCCCGCTCCACGGCGTCCCCGTCGCCATCAAGGACCTCGCGGACGCGAAGGCGGGCGTCCGCCACACCTACGGGATGAAGCCACTCGCGGACAACGTCGCCGACCGGACGACCGTCGGCGTCGAGCGACTGGAGGACGCGGGCGCCATCGTCCTCGGGACGACCAACACCCCCGAACTCGGTCACACCGTGCGGACGTTCAACGAACTGGTCGGGCCGACGGCGACGCCCTTCGACACCGACTACAACGCCGGCGGCTCCTCGGGCGGGTCGGCGGCAGCCCTCGCCGACGGCCTCTGTGCGCTGGCGACCGGGTCGGACGTCGGGGGGTCCCTGCGGACGCCCGCCGCCTGCTGTAACGTCGCCTCGGTCAAGCCCACCTTCGGCCTCGTCCCGCGGGACGCCCGCCCCGACGCCTTCCGCGGCCACACCCCCTTCGGCGTGCTGGGACCGATGGCCCGGACCGTCGACGACCTCGCACTCGCGCTGGACGTGCTGGCGGGACGGGACGACCGGGACCCCTACAGCGTCCCCGCGCCCGACGAGTACGCCGACGCGACCGACGTTTCAGCTGATGCGTTCACGGTCGGCTACAGCGCGGACCTCGACCGCTTTCCCGTGGACCCCGCGGTACGGGAGACGGTCGGCAACGCGGTGGACTCGCTTTCGAGCGCGGGCGCGACCGTCGAGGAGGTGTCCGTCGGCGGTCCCGAGAAGGGCGAACTGGTCTACGCCTACGGGACGGCGGCGACCACGCTGTTCGCCACCGTCGTCCGGGAGATGAACGAACAGCGCGAGATGGACCTCCTCGGAGACCACGCCGAGGACCTCTCGCCGACGTTCGAGCGGACCGTCGTGATGGGGCAGGGCGGGGACGCCGTCGAGTACACCACCCGTGACGTCACCCGGACGCGGTGGTACGACGCCGTCGAGGAGGCGCTCGACGGGTACGACGCGCTGGTCTGTCCGGCGCTGGCGACGCCGCCGCTCACCCACGACGAACCGCTCCCGACGGACATCGACGGGGAGTCCGTCGACGGGTTGCCGATGGACTGGGCGCTCTCGTGGCCGTTCAACCTGACCGGCCACCCGGTCGTGACGGTGCCCGCGGGCCTCGTCGACGGCCTGCCTGTCGGCCTCCAGATAGTGACCCGGCGGTTCGACGAGCGGACGGGACTGGGTCTCGCGGCGGCCTTCGAGGAGGCGAGCCCGTGGGTTGGGGCGTACCCGGACGCCTGAGCGACCGGCGAGAACGAGACGGCGCGGTCAGTCGTCGGCGGAGGCCTGTTCGGTCACGTCGCCCTCGATGCTCGGCGGGTACTTCCCGCGGTCGAGTTTCAGGTCCGAGGCGGGACGGGCCATGCACGTCAGGGCGTACTTCTCGGCCTCCTCCTCGGTGATGCCGCGGGCGACGGCGACCTGCTGTTCGACCTCCCCCTCGACGATCTCGGCGGAACAGGCCAGACACATCCCGACGCGACAGGAGTACTCCTGTGCGATGCCCTCCTCGATACAGCGACTGAGGATGGTCTGCTTGTCGGAGACGGTGATGGACTCGCCGGTCCCGACGAACTCCACGGTGTACTCGGTCATGTGACCGCTTGGACGAACCGCGACAAAACTCTTGTTGGAACGTTCCGTTCTCGAACTGGCGACGGAAGCGAGCGGGGATTCGGTAAACGTTTTCCTGCGCGGGAGTCACCTCAGGGCATGACCACCCACGAGTACGACGTCGCCATCGTCGGGGCGGGCACCGCCGGCTGTTATGCCGCCGCGACGGTCGCCCACGAGGGGTACGACGTCGTCATCGTCGAGCGCAAGACCGCGGAGGAGGCAGGCCACATCGCCTGTGGCGACGCGCTCAAGGGGGCCGCGAACTTCCCCGAGGCCATCCCGAAGTCGGAGATCGAACCCTCGTTCACCAACACCGAGGTCGACCACGGCCGCTTCGAGATCCCAAGCGAGGACGCCGTCCTCGACATCCCGGTTCCCGGTGAGATCGCCGTCATCGACCGACTGGAGTACGGCCGCCGCCTCATCGACGCCGCCGAGCGCGCGGGCGTCGAGTTCCACTACGACACCGTCATCAAGAGCGTCGAACAGGACGACGACGGCCGCGTGACGGGCTTCTCGGGGGTCCACAAGGGCGACCCCGTCAGCTACGAGGCCGAGATGACCATCGACGGCGCGGGCGCGCTCTCCATCCTGCAGGACCGGGCGGACCTCTCCGGCGCGACGTTCGACACGAACGTCCGCTACTCGCAGTTCTCCTCGGCCTATCGGGAGATCGTCGAGGTCGAGGAGCCCGTCCCGTGGGAGGACGCCCTCGTCCTCAAGCCCACCAAGCGCTCGGCGGGCTACCTCTGGTACTTCCCGCGGACGCCCACCGAGATCAACGTCGGCCTCGGCTTCCAGATGAACGAGGAGCCGATGAAGCTCGTCGGTGACCTCCGCGAGGACCTGCGGAACCGCGAGGAGTTCGTCGGCGCCACCGTGAAGGACAAGCTCGGCGCGGCCCTCCCGACGCGGCGCACCTACGATTCGGCCGTCGCGCCGGGGTTCATCGCGGCCGGCGACGCCGCCGCCCACGTCAACCCCATCACCGGCGGGGGTATCGCCGGTGCCGCGTACTCGGGTCAGTACGCCGGCGAGCAGGCGATGAAGGCCATCGAGGACGGCGACGTGAGCGAGGACAACCTCTGGCGGTACAACGAGCGCGTGATGGACCACTACGGCGGGCGCTACGCCGCCCTCGACGTCTACAACGTCTTCGCCACCGCCAACGGCCTCGACGATCTGATGAGCCTGCTGGCCGCCATGCCCGGCGAGGAGCTCTCGGAGGCGCTGTACTCCGGTACCGCGGGCGTCTCGCCGCTGCTAGCCGCGAAGACCCTCTGGAAGTCCCGCGGCCACTGGGATACGGTGTACGGCCTGTTCCAGACCAAGCGCCTCGCGGACCGTCTCCTGAACCACTACGACTCGTACCCCGACAGCCCCGAGTTCTTCCGCCACTGGCAGCTGAAGCGCGACCGCATCATGGACGACATCTACGAGACGACGGACGCCGAGGCGAAGT
>CAYYSW010000166.1:0-6196 GCA_964474395.1 uncultured Halobacteriales archaeon | reverse complement strand
CGTCGTCGCGCAGGGCACCTTCGACCTCCTGCATCCGGGACACCTCCACTACCTCCGGGAGGCCGCCGAGTTGGGCGAACTCCACGTCATCATCGCCCGGCGGGAGAACGTCACCCACAAGCCCAAACCCGTCCTCGCCGACCGACAGCGCCGGGACATGGTGGCCGCCCTCGACTGCGTCCACGACGCCCACCTCGGGCATCTGGAGGACATCTTCGTCCCCATCGAGGCCATCCGCCCCGACGTCATCCTGCTCGGCCACGACCAGCACCACGACGAGGCGGCCATCGAGGGCGCCCTCGCCGACCGGGGCATCGACTGCGAGGTGCGGCGGGCCTCCGGGCGCGACCCGAAGTTCGAGGGGGAGCTCTACTCGACGGGCGACATCGTCGCCCGCATCTGCGAGGAGCGCTGCCCGCCGGGAAACGACTAAGGCGGCGGTTCACACCGGTCGTGGCATGTCGGAGCAGTACCCGCTCGAAGCCCTCGCCGGCCTCTCGTCGTTCTACCACCCGACCGTCTCGCCGGACGGCGAGTGACTCGCGTTCTACTACGACGCCACCGGCCGCAACGAACTGTACGTCCAGGACCTCGCGTCGGGCGACCGGGAGCAGGTGAGCGACGGCGAGGTGCCACGCGACGCCCGCCACGGCATCGCGTGGGACGCCGACGGGGAGGGCGTCCTCTTCCACAGCAACGAGGGCGGCGACGAGCAGACGGACACCCACCGGGTGGCCCTCGACGGGAGCACCGAGACCCTCATCGAGAGCGCCTGCCCGTCGAGGCGCGTCGAACGCGGCCGACGACTGACCCTGAAAGCGGGAACGAACCCGCCGACCCGCCGACGGCGGCGGGACGGGTCGCCGCAGATTCTGCCAGCGGGAGGGGGATTTTTCTACACGGTCGTTCATGTTCTACTATGGATGACGTGTCGATAGAGTACCCGTCGAACTACGGGCAGCTCTCGAAGGCGACGACGACCCAGCGGCTCCTGCTCGACTGGCTCACGACCGACGAGTGTGGCGTCTCCCTCCAGCCCTCCCCCGACCCGGCGTTCCGGGTCCGCGTCGGCGACGAAGTGGTATGGTCGGTCGACACGGCCGACCACGTCGACCCGGTGGCGGCCGTCAACGCCGTCCAGCGGGCCGCCAACCGCGGGTAGCTACAGGAAGTCGTTCTTGGCCAGCCGCTCTACCGCCTCCCGGAGGCGTTCCTCACTCGCCGCGTAGGAGAGCCGGGCGTAGCCGGGCGCGCCGAAGGCGCTGCCGGGCACCATCGCGACGTGGGCCTCCTGGATGGCGTCCTCGCACCACCCCTGGTCGTCCTCGTCGACGGGGACCATCATGTAGAACGCGCCGTCGCCGACGGGGACGTCCACGTCGTGTTCGGCGAACAGGTCCGCGAGCATCTCGCGGCGCTCGGCGAAGGCGTCGCGCATCTCCGCGACGAACTCATCGCACTCTCGCAGGGCGGTGACGCCGGCGTGCTGGACGAAGTTCGTCGCACAGGTCACGGAGTGGCTCTGGAGCTTCCCGGCCTGGTCGATGACGTCGTCGGGCGCGGCGATGTAGCCGAGTCGCCAGCCGGTCATCGAGTAGGCCTTCGAGAAGCCGTTGAGCGTGACGGTCCGGTCGCCCATCCCCTCCAGCGAGCCGAGGCTGGTCGCCTCGACGCCGTCGTAGGTGATGCGGTCGTATATCTCGTCGGAGATGACCGTTATATCGTGTTCGACCGCGAGGTCGCGCACCCCTTCGAGGGCGGCGTCGGAGAACACCGCGCCCGTCGGGTTGCTCGGTGAGTTCACGACGAGCAGCTGCGTGTCGTCGCTGACGGCCTCGCCCAGTTCGTCGAGGGCGGGCTCCAGCTGGAACTCGTGGGGCGTGAGGTCCACGCGGGTCAGGTCGCCGCCGGCGATCTTCGCCATCGCCTCGTAGGAGACCCACGCGGGGTCCAGCAGGACGACCTCGTCGCCCTCGTCGATGAGCGCCTGGAAGGTCTCGAAGAGGCCCTGTTTCCCGCCGGGCGTGACGATTATCTGGTCCTCGTCGTAGGGCAGGCCGCGCTCGCCGAGCGCGTCGACGATCTCCTCGCGGAGCTCCGGGATGCCCGACGAGGGGGCGTAGCCCGTGTGTCCCGCGTCGATGGCCTCCTTCGCGGCCTGGCTCACGACGTCGGGCGTCGGGAAGTCGGGTTCGCCCACCGAGAGGTCGACGACGTCCACGCCGTCCGCCTCCAGTTCGCTGGCGAGGTTGCTCACGGCGACGGTGGCGCTCGGTTCGATGCGCGTCACGCGGTCCGCGAACTCGCGGCTCATAGCGCGCTCACCATGTCGACGGCGCCCTCGACGGCCTTCCCGGCGTTGCCGACCCGTTCGCGGGCCTCGGCGGCGCTCATCCCCGGCCCGGTGATGCCGAGCATGACGGGGGTGTCGCGGTCGAGGCTCACGTCGGTCAGTCCCTGTGCGGCGGCGCTGGCGATGACCTGGTCGTGGTCGGTGTCGCCGGTGACGATGGCGCCGACGACGGCGACGGCCTCGACGTCCTCGCGGCGGGCGAGGCGGTCCGCGGCCAGCGGCGCGTCGTACGCCCCCGGCACGTGGACCGTCTCGACGACCTCGGCGCCCTGTTCCTCGGCCGCGTCGAGCGCGGCCTCCTCCATCTCCTCGGTGACCTCGCGGTTGAACCGCGCGACCACCAGCCCGAGTGCTACCATACCTGCGGCGATGCGAGCGCGCGGCAAAGAAGTACCGTTGTGGGCCGGGGGCCGCGGGGAATCGGGAACCTGTCAGCCGGCCGGGAACCGAACCACAAACCTTCTACCCGGGGGTGCCGCTCTGTGGGACAATGGCAGCAGAGCTCTCGGACCGACGGCGGGCGGGCCTCGCCCTCGCCGTCGGCGTCATCGCCCTCCTGGCGCTCGTCGCGCGGTTCCTCTTCCTCGGCGACCGGGTCGCCCACTGGGACGAGGGGCGGGTCGGCTACTGGATACTCGACTTCATGCGGACCGGGGAGTTCTCCTACCGGCCCATCATCCACGGGCCGTTCCTCCAGCACGTCAACAGGGCAGTCTTCTCGGTCTTCGGCGCGACCGACGCCACCATGCGCTACGCCCCCGCGCTCGTCGGCGGCCTCCTCCCCCTGACAGCGCTGCTCTTTCGCGACCGCCTGAACCGGCTCGAGGTCGGCGCGCTCGCCCTCTTCCTCGCGGCCAACCCGGTCCTGCTCTACTACTCCCGGTTCATGCGCGGGGACCCGCTCGTCGGTGCGTTCATGTTCGCCGCCTTCGCCTTCCTCGTCCGCCTGCTCGACACGTGGGACCTGCGCCACCTCTTTCTCGCCGTCGGCTTCACCGCCCTCGGGTTCACCGTCAAGGAGAACGCGCCCGTCTACGTCCTCTGCTGGCTCGGGGCCGCGGCGGTCGTCGGCTACCTGCGCGTGGTGGTCGCGCGGACCCACGGCGAGCGGCCGTTCGCGGGGCTGCGCGACCGCCTCGGCGAACGCCGGTTCAGGAGCGCCGACCACGACTGGGCCTCGGCACCGCGGGCCAACGGCGGGGCCGGGCCGACCGTGACCCCCCGGCGCGTCGCACTCGCCGTCGGCGTCCTCCTGCTGGCGGCCGTCGAGTTCTTCGCCATCATCGTCCTCTTCTACGCGCCGCGGGGCACCGACGACGCCCCCCTCGAACTCGTCCGCGAGGCGACGGTCGGCTCGTTCGACAAGTTCTACTCGCTGTGGGGCGACGGCGGGATGTCCGAACACGCCTACCTGCCGTACCTCGGCGACCTGCTCCTGACGCTCGGCGAGGGCGCGCTCGTCCTCTGTCTGTTCGCGGTCGTCGGCTTCGCCGTCGAGAGCTACCGCGAGGGCGGCCCCCGTCCCCTCGTCGTCGGGACGTTCGCGTGGGGGGTCGCCTCGCTGCTCGGCTACCCCATCATCACGGACATCAAGGCGCCGTGGGCCGCCGTCCACGTCGTCCTCCCGCTGGCGGTGCCCGCCGCCGCCGGCCTCTCGTGGCTCGTCGTCGGGGGGTGGACCCGATATCGGGACCGCGACGACGCGCTGGCGGCGGTCGGCGCCCTCGCGCTGGCGGTCGCCGTCGTGAGCGTCGGCGCCGTCGGCTACATGGGCTACCAGACGACATACGTCGACCCGCAGTCGCCGGACAACGAACTCGTCCAGTACGCCCAGCCCTCGGGCGACCTCAGGGCCACCTTCGACGCGATGGAGGCGATAGCGGCGACGAACGACGGGACCGACGTCGTACTCTACGGGTCGTTCTTCGTCGACGGCGACCCGCTCCGTCAGGAGCCGTCGTGTGCGGGCGGCGACGGCTGGTTCAACGCGCTCCCCCTGCCGTGGTATCTCGAACGCAGCGACGCGAACGTCTCGTGTGCGCGCAACACCACCGCGCTGGCGGCGATCGACGACGGCGGGAACCCCCCCGTCGTCATCACCACGCTCGAGGGCCGCTCGGCCGTCGCCGAGCGCTACCCCGAGTACGACGTGGTCGTCCAGAAGCTCCGGACGACCGGGACACGGACCGCCTTCTTCATCGACCGCTCGCGCCTGCCCGAGACGTTCGACGCGGACAGACTGCCGACGGAGACGCCCGCAAACGCGGGGGCCGACGCGACCACGAACGCCACCGCGAGTGCGAACGCCACCGCGAGTGCGAACGCCACCGCGAGTCACCGCCCGCCGCCGGCCGGGACGCTCCGGAGCGGTTAACCGCCCGCGGTAGCACACCCCGCGTATGGAACTCACGACGCCCGGCCCGACCGTGGGCGTGGTCGGCGCGGGACAGCTAGGACGGATGCTCGGCGAGGCGGCCGGACCGCTCGGCGTCGAGGTAGTCGCCCTCGACCCGACGGAGGACCCGCCGGCCGCACCGGTCGTCCGGGACACCATCGCGGCCGGCTTCGACGACGCCGAGGGGCTGCGCGAGCTCGCCGAGCGCGCGGACGTGCTCACCTACGAGATAGAGCTGGCCGACGCGGACCTGCTGGACGAGGTGAGCGAGGCGACGGGCACGCCCGTCCACCCCGACACCGACACGCTCCGCACGACCCAGGACAAGCTCCGCGAGAAGGAGTGGCTCGACGGCGCCGGGATACCGGTCCCCGCGTTCCGTGCGGTGGACGACGCCGACGACCTCCGGGCGGCAGGCGAGGAACTGGGCTGGCCGGTGATGTTGAAAGCACGCGAGGGCGGCTACGACGGGCGCGGGAACCTCCCCGTCGAGGGCCCCGACGAGGCAGAGGCCGCCCTCGACGAGCTGGAGGGGCCGGCGCTCGCCGAGGCGTTCGTCCCCTACGAGCGCGAACTGGCCGTGATGGGCGTCCGCGGCGACGACGAGCGGGCGACGTTCCCCGTCACCGAGACGGTCCACGAGGAGGAGATCCTCAGGGAGATGGTCGCGCCGCCACGGGCCGACGACGAGGTGCTCGCGCGCGCACGCGAGGTGGCCGGTGACGTGCTGGCCGCCCTCGACGGTCGGGGCATCTTCGGCATCGAGCTGTTCGAGACGGACGCCGGGGAGATACTCGTCAACGAGATCGCACCCCGGCCGCACAACTCCGGGCACTGGACCATCGAGGGGGCCCACACCTCCCAGTTCGAACAGCACCTCCGGGCGGTGCTGGGGTGGCCCCTCGGGTCCACCGAAGCGCGCGGCCCTGCGGTGACGACGAACCTCTTGGGCGACGTGGACGAGCCGTGTCCGGCACGGCTCTCGGGGGTCGAGTCCGTCCTCGGAACGGCGGGCGCGTCGCTACACTGGTACGGTAAGCGCGAGGCCCGCCCCCTGCGGAAGATGGGGCACGTGACGGTGGTCGGCGACGGCGGGGACGCGAACGAACTGCTCCCGCTGGCGCGCGACCTGCGGGGTGGCGTGACGTTCAGGTAGGCAGGTCGCATCGCTCCCCGCGCCCCGTTTTCCGTTCGTAGTTCGCGTCTCGCGATACTCGTTGGACTGCAGCGAGACCCGCGCGATACCACAACCGAAAAGCGCCCTCCCCACCCGCCCTCTCGCATGACGCCCGCGCTCCCCGAGGAAGTCCAGTCGCTGGTCGACGAACTCCACGCCGAGGCCGACCGGGACCGACCGACCGAGGACACCCCCGAGGTGGGTATCGTGATGGGGTCGGACTCGGACCTCGAGACGATGTACGGCGCCTACGAGGCGCTGACCGAACTCG
>CAYYSW010000165.1:0-6201 GCA_964474395.1 uncultured Halobacteriales archaeon | reverse complement strand
GCGAAAAAGACGGGTCGTCCGAGATCTGGTTTTACACCGAGGCGGGAAAGCTCAAGGGTCGTATTCGAAAGGGGCACTGGGACATCTTCAAGTTCAAGACCGAGCCCGGATTCGTCGAGATGGGCTTCGAGCCAGACGACTCGGGAGCCACGGTCGCGAGTGAGACCATCAAGACATACCTCGCTCACTCCGCCGACCAGCGCGATTCCGCGGACCCACTGCATCATCCGAAGCTGGAGGTATGCGTCCACGGGTGGAACTCCATCCAGAACTGGGACCACATCCGAGCTCACGCGGACAACATCCTGTTCGCTCACTGTGACTGGGCGGACGTCAGCGACGAGCACTTCGTGAGCGATGACCACTTCGTCGCACCAACTGATGACGAGTTCGAGGGGGCAGGGACGACCTATTACGTCCCCTCGGGGATGCGCGTCTGGATTGCGGAGTACTACCGGCGCGATGACGTCAAGAACGCACTTATCGCAAAACTTCACAACTCCACACAGGCCTACCATGACATCCTGCTCGCGATGAAATACGACACGGAGGGTGGATATGCGACCTATCGGTCGCTTGCTGAGAGCACCGGCTACTCCGAACGTACCATCCGACGCCGAGTGAAAGACCTCGTTGACGATAACATCTTACGTCGTATTCACGATGAACGCGTATTCGTCGATTGGCGATGCGATGCCGCGAGCGACCTCCTCGACAGCCTACTGACGAAAGGGAAGACGGTCAAAGATAAGCTCACCGGGATGGCCGGCCGCGCACAGGACCGTGTCTCGAAGCGCGAAGGAACAGACCAAGACCGTTCGGATAGCGAACAGACTCGGAGTCGCGGCGACCAGCGCAGTAGTCGACGGCCAAGCGAGTGCAGTCAACCTGATGCTACGAGGGAGGCCGAACCAAATGAGTCCGACAAGACACACCAGCCGTACTATCCGGAACAGTGGTCGCACGAGGCACTCGGCATCGATGCCGACGAGTTCGACGAGAGTGACCTCTCGTTCGATGCCGGGAGTCACTTCTGGAATACCGACTGAGAGGCACGCATCAGTCGCCTCCGCGCGGTAGAGAGCGACAGCACTCGACAGTAACGCGGAATTTTGTCACGAGGGTGAACCGGTAGTCGCAAACTCGCCTACTGGTTGCTCGGTTTGACCGTACGTATGACTCAGTAGCGTACCGCTCGACAGAAAATCGTACTCAGTTTCGTACTGGGCGGCGCAGGCGGCTGGCCCGCTGTTTGGCCACCTCTCCTTACGGATATGCCACTAAGTGAACTCGACAAGCAACCATCGTCGAATGGCGTGAATACCTGCCCTCTTAGTTCCCCCAGACAGCCGCGGCGTTCTTCATGGGGGATGTCGGCATTACTTCTGGCCACCTGCTCTTAGCTGGCGGACGAAACAGTGTATTCTCAGTGGACAGACCAGAGATACATTCGGCAGCAAACACCATTGCAGTTCGACCTCGCTGCCAACGGTATGCCGACAGAAGCTATTGCGAAGTATCTGAGCGTGGTCGCGCAGCACGGCGGAGAAGCGACGACGACGGAAATCCGGGCGGAGATGGGACTGACGAACCAACAGGTCAACTATCGTCATTCGAGGGCAGAAGACGAGGAGTTTGTTGAGATAGAAAACCCAGGTCTGGACTCAACGACTCGTCGACAGAAACCGAAACGCGCTACGCTTACTACGAAGGGTAAGTTCTTCGCGGCCCTGTATCAATGTTGCAACGAAGACAACGATGAGCCCCATTCACAGCGGAGAAGTGCTCATGACCTTGTCACCAGCATTGACCGGCTGACTGACCGTTTGGATGAACTAATCGATATTATCGATGTATAACAACCCTTCACGAGGTTGTTCAGTAGACCGCTAGACTCTATGTGTCTGTTACTACCCAACACACAGAGCTATGGGGCTTCGAGCCCTTGCTGGCTCTAGCGAACCGCACTAGGAGAGTACGACTAGTTGGAATCGTTATTCGGGATAACGGACTCATGCGCGCAACCCGCGAAACGGTTATAAGCACCCCCGCGCTGTGTGCTGATTCCTAATCGTTATCCGGAGTAACGGGCGCTGAGGGATTCGAACCCCCGACAAACTGGTCCGAAGCCAGTCACTCTGTCCAGGCTGAGCTAAGCGCCCTCACTCACACCGAACAGCACTATCGGTTTAACTCTGTCCATCGGTTTCGCGCCCTTTATCGCCCCGCCCCGAACACGACCCCGTATGCGCGAGACGCTCCGTGGGCTGCTCGAACTCACGCGACCGGTCAACGCCGTCGCCGCGGGCGTCCTCACCCTCATCGGCGCGTACGTCGCCGGCGCGAACGGCGGCGGCCTCGCGGCCCACCCGGTACAGGGGGCGGCCGCCGTCGTCGCCACCGTCCTCGCCACCGGCGCGGGCAACGCCATCAACGACTACTTCGACCGGGACATCGACGCCATCAACGCCCCCGAGCGTGCCATCCCGCGCGGGGCCGTCTCGCCGCGGGGCGCCCTCGCGTTCAGCGTCGTCCTCTTTCTCGGGGCCATGGGGCTGGCGCTGTCGCTCCCCCTGCTGGCGCTCGCCATCGCGGGGTTCAACCTGCTCGCGCTGGTCGCCTATACGGAGCTGTTCAAGGGCCTGCCGGGGGTCGGGAACCTCCTCGTGGCCTACCTCGGCGGGAGCACGTTCCTCTTCGGCGGGGCGGCCGTCGAGGGGTCGCTCGCCACGGCCGCGACGCTCGCCGCCCTCGCGGCGCTCTCGACGTTCACTCGCGAGGTCATCAAGGACGTCGAGGACCTCGCCGGGGACCGTGAGGAGGGCCTGAACACCCTCCCCATCGCCATCGGGGAACGGGCGGCGCTGGCCGTCGGAACGGCGGCGCTCGTCGTCGCCGTCGTCGCCAGCCCCGTCCCCTACCTCCGGGAGTCGTTCGGCCTCGCCTACCTCGCGGTGGTCGTCCCGGCGGACCTCCTCATGCTCGGGGCGGCCGCGGAGGGGTTCTCCGACCCCTCGAGCGCCCAGCGACACATGAAATACGGGATGTTCCTCGCGGCGGCGGCGTTCCTCGTCGGTCGGTCGGTCGGAATATAACGGCTGAACACAGTCTTTTTGTACGTTAGGTACCTGTAGACAGCAGACCGGTCCCGTCGAGTCGTTCCGGGAGCGACACGTGGGCCGTCGGGAGTGAGAGGGACATGTTTGACCTCGGAGGACCGTTCGACACGCCGGTACCGGCGGGCACGAGCCTCCTCGTTGGGGGACCGCCGCTGACGGGAAAGCGGCGCCTCGGTCTCGACGTCCTCGGCCGAGGTCTCGACGCCGACGAGGCCGGCATCCTCGTGACGACGACGGTCACCGCCGACCGCGCCCTCGAACTGGCCCCCTTCGACCGCGAGGACGTCGCCGTCGTCGACTGCGTCACCCGTCACCTCGGCATCTCCGCGTCACCGACCGACCGCCTCCGCTATACCTCCTCGCCGGAGGACATGACCGGCATCGGCATCGAGTTCTCCGAACTCGTCGGGCTGCTCGGCCGGGAGGGGAACGACCGTATCCGCGTCGTGTTCGACTCGGTGACGCCGTTGCTGGTCTACGCCGACACGCAGACCGTCTTCCGGTTCCTCCACGTCCTCGTCAGCCGCATCGAGACGATGGGCGGTCTCGGCCTGTTCACGCTCGACGACACCGCTCACACCGAACGCGACGTCTCGGTCATCGACCAACTGTTCGGCGGGCGCATTACCACCGGCGAGGACGTTCCGGCGGCGCTCGGCCTCGACTCCGACTCCACGCCCACCGCGTGACCCGGGTCCGTCCCCGAGGTGTATGCGACCCTCGCACGCGACCGACGGCACGCTTTTGCGCCCCGGTCGGGTAGTGACGTCCATGCCCGCCGAGAGCGACGAGGAACTCCGCGAGATACTCGACTCCGAGACCATCGCCGTCGTCGGCTGTTCGGCGACCCCCGGGAAGGACGCCCACGAGATACCGAAGTACATGCACGAACACGGCTACGAGGTCATCCCGGTGAACCCCTACGCCGACGAGGTGTTCGGCAGGGCGGCCTACGACTCGCTGGCGGACGTCGAGGAGGAGGTCGATATCGTGGACGTCTTCCGCCCCAGCGAGGAGGTGTCGGGCATCGTCGATGCGGTGCTCGACCGCGACGACGTGCGGGCCGTCTGGCTACAGCTCGGTATCCGCGACGACGAGGCGGGCGACCGGGTCGAGGCCTCCGGACGGAAGTTCGTCCAGAACCGCTGTCTCAAGGTCGAACACGGCCGGCTCGCCGAGTAGGCGGCCCCCGGACGAGCGACCGCTACGACCCGTCGGTCGACCCCGTCGTCGACCCGTCGGTCGTCCCGCCGTCGGCGTCCGCCGTTCCGCTGTCCGTCGTCTCATCGCTCGTCGTCTCACCGCTCGTCGTCCCGCTACTCGTCGTCTCACCGCTCGTCGTCTCGCCGGCCGCCGGTCCGTCCGTCGTCCCGCCGTCGCCCCCGCTCGCGGGTTCGTCGTCCGTCGACGTCGCCCCCTCCGTAGCCGGTTCGGCCTCCTCGATGGCCGTCCGGGCGAGGACGCTGTCGACGTCGATGCCCTGCTGTTCGGCGATGGCCTCCAGCAGCGCACGGTTCTGCGTGGTCTGGTCGTCGACGCGCTCGACCGTCTGGCGCATGGCGTTGAGCTCGCGGCGCATCTCGTTGAGCCGCTTGTACACGTCCTCGGCCATCGAGGCGACCTTCTGGAGCTTCTCCGCGGTTCCGCCGAGTCCTACCATACCTGCGTAGGCGACGCGCTGGCTTGTGTGCCTTGCGCTCCACACGAGAGCGCCGGCTTAATACCCCGCCCGGACGCGACTCCGCCATGGAGCGGACGCGCCTCGCCCCCACCGTCGGTATCGCCGCCTGCCTCGTCTTCGTCGCCGTCCTCGTCGTGCCCTTCGCCCTCGTCGCGACGCCGGGTGCCGTCACGACCTACTACTCGACGGGGCTGGTCAGCCCGCTGTTCGCCGGCCTGTTCGCCCTCATCGGCGTCATCGTCTTCGCGGCGGGCCGCGAGGACCGCTCGGACCCGGCGCTCGCGGCGGGCGCGGCGCTCGTCTTCGGGGGCTTCATCGTCCTCTTCGCGGTGCTCTGGCTCGCGGGCGGGCCGAGCGACGTCATCCTCTCGCTCGACGAGGGCGGCCTCGTCGAGTCGCTGCAGTACCACCCCTACGTCGTCCTTCTCGTCTCGCTCGCCATCCCCGCCGCCGCGGCGTGGTACGCCCGTGTGCTCGGACTGGTCTGAGGCGCGCCCGCGCGTCGAACCGTTCGCTTCCCCGTGTTTTCCGGTGCCAGGAGACCGACCGTATCGAAAGGCGTTTAAGACGCAGTGGGATAGTTCGAAGTGGACTAGGTCAGGCAGTTAGGCCCTGCCTCCCGCCAGCGCTATGGTCTTGAGCTGGGACCGAACCCGGGCGCGTCCGGTCCGACCGGTGCGGGCCCTGCAAGCCAACAGAGAAGCCTCGTCCTTCGGGGGCGGCGGTCCGTGGCGTGACGCCTGCAGGGGCGTCTCACCACGGTTAGTCGCGGGCACCCCGCCAGGCGCGGAAGCGAGCAGCGGACTCGTGGACACCCGTCGCTCGAAGGGTCGCGGGGTGGAGAAGGTGCGCAGGATGCCCCGTATCGGAACGACCGGGCAACCCCGATGTCCGCCCATTCATCCGCCGATTTCACCGCTCGAGAGCCGGGCGTCCGCTCACGAGGGCCGTCCACTCACGAGGAGAGACACCGACTCCCATCGTACGGCCCCGAGCCCCCGAAGTGCACCGCTCCGGGTGAGGGCCCGACTGGAACGGGAACAGGAACGGGAGGTGGCGGTCAGTCGTCCGACTCGGCCCGGCGGACCTGCGGGTTCGCCAGTTCGATGCCGCCCGAGAGGTCCCGCTGGGGGAACGGGATGTTGATGCCCGCGTCGTCGAACGCCCGTTTGACGTTCGTGACGTACTCCCCGCGGGTCTGCAGGAAGTCACCGCGCGAGGGGTTGGCGATCCAGACCCGCGCCTGGAGGCCGACGTAGGAGTCGGCGAGTTCGGTGACGCGGATGCTCGCGCCGGGTTCGTCGAGGATGTCGCCGTTCTTGGCGGCCTCGTCGAGGATGACCTCCTTGGCGTGGTCGATGTCGTCGTCGTAGCCGATGCCGAAGACGAACTTCTGGCGGA
>CAYYSW010000164.1:0-6258 GCA_964474395.1 uncultured Halobacteriales archaeon | reverse complement strand
CCCACATGCGGTATCACACCGCTCAGCACCTGCTCTCGGCGGTGCTCCTCGACGAGTTCGACGCGCCGACGGTCGGCAACCAGCTGTACGCCGACCGCGCGCGCATCGACGCGGGCCACGACCGGTTCGAGGCGACGGACCTCGAACGCATCGAGGAGCGCATGAACGCCCTCATCGTCGGTGACCGGGCGGTGACGTGGTACACGATGGACCGCGCGGCGGCCGAGGCGACCCTCGACCCCGAACGCACGCGCATCGACCTCCTGCCCGAGAGCATCACGGATCTGCGCATCGTCGAGATCGCGGGCGAGGGCGACGGGACGGGGGAGGACGCGGCCCCCTTCGACCGGACGGCCTGTGCGGGGACACACGTGGGCTCGACGGGCGTTCTCGGGACGTTCCGGACGACGGGGCGCACGACGGGCGGGAGCGACCGGGAGCGCCTCTCGTTCGTCCTGGAGTGACCGCGCGCGAACCACGGCGGGCGCGGCGGCATTTGCGGGTCGCGCGTAGCTTTATTTTGCCGGAGGAAGACGACGGGGTATGGAAGTCCGAGCAGCAGAGCGCAGCGACGTCGAGGCCGTCCGGGAGGTATCACTGCGGTCGATGCAGGCGTCGTACACGCTCAGCCCCCAGACCATCGAGGGGGCAGTCAAACAGTGGTACGACGACGAGGCCTTCGAGGAGAAACTGAACGACCCCGACGCCGTGCTCCTCATCGCGGAGGAGGGCGGCGAGGTCCGCGGGTTCAGCGAGGCGGTCCTCGTCAACGAGGGCGGCGACGGCGACATGAACTGGCTCCACGTCGACCCCGACTACCGGGGGGAGGGCATCGCCCGCCGCCTGTTCGACGAGACCCGCGAGCGACTCACGGAGAAGGGCGCCGAGCGGATGCGCGGGCGCGTCCTCCGGAACAACACCGCCGGCAACGAGTTCTACGAGCACATGGGGTTCATCCGCGTAGCCGACAGCTCCGTCGAAATCGACGACACGGAGTACGTCGAGAACATCTACGTCGAGAGCGAACCCGAGGAACTCGAACCCGTCACCATCGACGGCCAGGAGCTGTACATCGACTACAACGACTCCACGCGCGCCACCATCGCGCCGTTCCTCGCCGTCTACACCGACACCAGCCGCGAGGACCGCTACGGCTACTACTGTGCCAACTGCGAGAGCACGGACATCGCCGTCGACACGATGGGCCGCATCGAGTGCAACGAGTGTGGCAACACCAGCAAGGCCCAGCGCTGGGACGCGGCGTACCTCTGAAGCCCGGCCCGACCCGCGGCCCGGCCGAAACCTGCTGTCCGGACGGACGATACGGGAACCGAGCACTGCTGTTTATCTCCTCGTCCACCTTCTAGGGACATCGGTCGAGTGTGTCCGGCGTGGCGGCTCTAACGGGCCACGACGTCGGGCCACACAATCGCCCAAAGGCAAACAACATGGAAATCCTTCAGCCCGCACTACAGGCACTCCCGGCCCAACTCGGCTCGGGTAACTTCCTCTACCTGGCGGTAGTCTTCTTCGTTATCGCCCTCATCGCGGCCGTCGTCGGCTTCCGCGGTGTTGCCGGTATCTCCGCCAGCGCGGCCCGCCTGTTCGTCGTCGTGTTCCTGGTGCTGGCGGTCATCTCGCTCATCCTGTAGCGAGTGACCCCGCCCGGCGCGACGAACAGTGAGACGAATCGGTTTCTTCGATAGCATCGGAACGCGCGACCGACCGGTCCGGAACCGGACCCGCGGTCCGCGTCGGCGGCTCCACTTCCAGCCGACGGGCTCGGTCAGAGTGCGAGGTACGGTGCGACGAGTGCGAGGACCCCGCCGAGAGCGACCTTCAGACGGCCGGGGTCGACGCGGTGAGCGACCCGCCAGCCGAGGACGACGCCGAGGACCAGCGGCACACCCAGGACGGCGGCGAGCGGTACCGAGAGCGCTCCCTGGAGGAGGTATCCGGACGCCGCGAACACGGCGATGAAGACCGACTGGACCTGTGCGATGGCGACGGCGTACAGCATGGGGACGCCGACGAGCAACAGCGCGGGGACGGTGATGACCGGGCCGCCGACGCCGAGGAGGCCGCTGAGACAGCCCAGCACGGCGCCGAGGAATACGAACCCGACGAGACCGGCCGTGGTGTCGGCGTCCAGGTCGAACAGCGGCGGAAGGTCGCGGCGTTCCCGATAGAGGATGACGAGCCCCGTGACGGCCGCGAGCATCCCCAGGAGGAGCCCGAAGAGGTCCCGCGAGAGAAAACTGTTGAGGTAGACCCCGAGCAGTGCGCCGCCGACGCTCGCGAGGCTGAGCGCCGCGGTGACCCGCCGGCTGTCGCTGCCCCCGAGTTCGCCCGACATGACGTACATCGCCGTTCCGACGACGCCCGTTCCGATGAACATCGCCTGTGCGGTGCCGGCGATGGTGCCGGAGCCGAGCGGCGTGAGGGCGTAGAGCGCGATGGTCAGGAAGATGCCGCCGGGGCCGATGGTCGTGATGCCGACGCCGGCGACGAAGGCGATACCGACGAGCAAGCCGAGGGTCGCGGGAGCGAGACCCGCGGGCGCCGCCTCGGCGAGTACTGCCGTGATGCCACCCGCGTCGAGAGCGAACAGGGCGAAGACAGCGAGGAACACAACGCCGACTGCCCGAGCGTAGAGAGAGTTCGCACGGCGCTGGGCAGTCAGTTGTAGCAAACCAGACCTCATGAGCCGACTGAGAATCTGCAGGTCATAAGAATTCTGGTAAATCGTGCGACCGGTTCGAACCGGGTTACAGACGTCGACCGTATTGGGCTTTGGGACTAACCGGGGGACGGTACCTCCTGTCGGCCGTGGCGTGTCGCCCGATGGACGTAGCGCAGAGTACCCCCCGCCGGCACGTGCGACGGGACGTCGCGACTAGTAGAAGCGTCGACCGGGGACTCCAGAACGCCGGCAGTCGGAGTAGTCGCGAGTCGGGGTACGGTACTCGACTCCGGGAGGCCGCTACGACCGCCACTTCGTCACGGCCCAGAACCCCCAGAGACAGGCCGTGAGCACCCAGAGTGCCTGCATGTACACTTCCAGCGGGAACAGCGCTATCAGTCGGACTTCCTCGGCGACGCCCGCGCCGAAGACGAGAGCAAGGAGGAGGAGGACACCCCCGTACAGCCAGTCCGTCCGTCGTTGTGCTTCCATTGCGTGTTCCGAGAATTCCGCGTCCCTCGACACTTCCCGAGTGGTAGTTACGGGAACACCGGTGATTCGCTTAAGAACGGGGGTTGCGTGCGAAGGAGGAACATAACGAGACCCCTCCCGGTCGACGGGTCTCGTCGGTTATCGAATTTCAAATGTTCGATTTTGCAGTATAGTCCTGAGCGGATTCGAACCGCTGTCCTGGGCTCCAAAGGCCCAGATGATTGGCCGCTACACCACAGGACTCTATCGACGATTTCTATCGCCGAACACAATAGCGTTACTTTCCTCGCCACGGTCCGGCCGGAAGAGCAATCAATCCGTGCTCCACTTTCGGGTGACACGAGGGACAGAGGGTAACGAGGTTCGTTAGACGATGCGCCTCGCGCTGGTCGTCGAAGGTTCGGACCGGTTTGATGTGGTGTACGTGGAGCCCCTGTTTCATTTCGTCACCGCTGGACCCGCAGGACTGACACGTATTGTCGTCGCGCCGAAGCACGCGACGGCGCGCCCGTAGCCATCCGGAGTGGTACGCGATGCTCCCTCCTTTCCAGCAGTGGTGGTCCTCCCCGACCATATTCTCCGAGATCCACATGCCGTGGCAGTGTTGGCTGCAGAACCTCACACCGCGTCTCTTTACACGCGAACAGAGAACGGTCATCTCAGTTCCGCAGTGTTCACACGCGACTACTTGCCGTGGGGCGTCCCTTTCGGGGCCGAGCTCGTCGAGCCCGTTCCCGTCTTCGATACAGCCCGAGCAGTAGATGCCGGGTTTGTTCGACGGATAGTACGTGAACGTACTGTCGCATTTCACACAGTTCGCCGTCTCCTGTGCGTCTCGCCAGTTACCGTTGTTTCTCCCCGCGTTTGGATTACAGTCGTCACAGAACTTCTGCCGTGCCTTCGGATCGTAAAACTCCGCCTCGCACCCCTTACAAGTCCGGTTCGGGAGGGGGTCGTCATGAACCTTCGTGTGGTGCTGGCGCATCCCCCGCTCCGTCGACAGCGACGTCCCACAGGTCGGACAGCCCATATCACGCCCTCGACGAGCGCTCAACTACCGTTGGGAACGCGGCGTGAAAGTGAAACTGTCGTTCAGTCCGCGAGCTCCGAGTCCGCCGTCCGGGGGTACTCCACGTCCAGCAGCGCACAGACGTCGCCCTCGGGGTCGAAGCAGTCGGGGCACTCCGATTCGCGGTCGATGATGGTGTCGAGGCGGTCGGCGACGGTGTCGTCGATGACGCTCTCCAGTTGCTTGGCCTCGGCGCGGAACTCCTCGACGTCGAGGACCTCCCAGAGGAACCGCTCGATGATGCAGTACGTCTGGAGGGCGTCGCGGGCCCGGACGATGCCCTCGTTGGTGAGTGAGACGCCCTTGTACTTCTCGTGGTCCGCGAGGCCGCGCTCCTCGAGTTTGCCGATCATCTCGTTTGCGCTGGCGGGGCTCACGTCGAGCGACTCGGCGACGCGGCCCGTCGCCGCGGGACCGTTCTCGGCCTCCTGGATGAGGTAGATTGCCTTGAGATACTGGTCTGCTGTGTTCATTCGCGTTCCTCCATCAGTCGGGTCACCTTCTCGACGCCTTCGGCTTCCTCCTCGCGGATGCCGCTCAGCACCTCGATGACGCGCTCGCGGTCCACGCTGAACTGCGCGTCGGAGGCTTCGAGCGAGGCGATGACGTCGTCGTAGAACTTGTAGGCCGTCTCCTCGTTACACAACTGGTCGTAGAGGACGCCGTCGAAGTCCTCCGGCTTGGTCTTGCCGTACTGGGCCTCTACGAGCGTCTCTATCTGCTCGAAGGGCACCCGCTCGGCCTCGAGAGCGTCCACGAGCGACGCCAGCGCCGTACGGTGCTCCGCGGACTCCTCGGCGGCCTCCGAGAGCAGGTCGCGCACGTCGGCATCGAGGTCCTCGTCGAGGGCCTGGGCGTGCTTGTGTGCCCGGGCCTCCACGACCTCCTCGAGGACCATCCCGATCTGGAGGAGCCGCGCGAGCTGGTGGTCGCTTCCGACCGGTCGCGTGACGCTCATCGCCGACCGCTGGCGGGGCGGTCGTCGGACGGTTCGGTCATATCAGAACTGTCGCGTGCGCACAGTTAAGTCGTTCCCTCGCCCCGTCGCGCGGTTCCGACCCCGCCCGCGGGTCGGTCCGGCCCGCTCGATGGGGCCGTCGCTGCCGGGTCGCGTGTCGAGAACGGAAAAACGCGCCGCGGGACTCGGAGCGTCGAGTCGGGACGGC
Organism: uncultured Halobacteriales archaeon; assembly: GCA_964474395.1. Taxonomy (GTDB): domain Archaea; phylum Halobacteriota; class Halobacteria; order Halobacteriales; family Haloarculaceae; genus Halomarina. The sequence continues at coordinate 848 of CAYYSW010000164.1, read as the reverse complement.
GCGAGGTGCTTACTGGTGGCGGGCCTTCAGGCGGTCGCGGATGCGACCCTGGAGGTCCTCGCGCAGCTCGTCGACCTCGATTTCCTCGAGGACGGGCACGTAGAAGCCCTCCACGAGCATGTTCTTCGCGAGCTGTTCGGGCACGGCACGCGAGGTCATGTAGAACAGGTCCTCGGCGTCGACCTGCCCGACCGTCGCCGAGTGGCTGGCCTCGGTGTCGTGGTTGTTGATGATGAGCTTCGGCGAGGCGTCGGCCTCGCTCTCGTCGCTCAGCATGAGGGTGTTCTCGCGCTGGTACGAGGAGGTGTCCCAGGCCTCGCGGCCGACGTTCTGGACGCCCTCGTACACCGAGCGCGCGCGGTCGTCGATGACGCCGCGCGTGACGAGGTCCGCGGTAGTGTGCTCGGCGTTGTGCCACACCCGCGTGTCGATGTCGAAGTGCTGGTCCTCGTGGCCGTAGAACGCCCCGATGAGCTTCGTCTCCGAGCTGTCCCCGTCGAGGTCCGCCTCGACGGAGGACTTCGTCAGCCGGGAGCCGAGGTTACAGTCGATGACGTTGACCGTCCCGTAGGTGTCGACGGTCGCCTTCTTCAGCTGGTAGTTGTACGTCGTCCGGTCGAGGTCCTGCAGCGAGCCGTACTGGACGTAGGCGTTCTCGCCGCCGACGACCTCGACGATGCCGGAGTAGTAGCGGTTGCCGGTCCGCGAGTCGGCGTCGTCGTCGCTCGCCCGGCGTCGCTCGGGCGAGACGGCCGCGCCGCCGGTCTCCTGACGTTCGAGGATGGTGACCGACGAGGACTCCTCGGCGACGACGAGCGTGTAGTTGAACAGCGACCGGGAGTTCATCG
>CAYYSW010000163.1:0-6300 GCA_964474395.1 uncultured Halobacteriales archaeon | reverse complement strand
AGGAGTGGCCCGTAATCCAGCCGATGTCGGCCGAACACCAGTAGGTGTCCTCGGGTTTGACGTCGAGGACCGCCCGGCTCGTCCAGGCGACGTGGGCGAGATAGCCGCCGGTGGTGTGGGTGACGGCCTTCGGTCGCCCCGTCGTCCCCGAGGTGTACATCAGAAAGAGGGGGTCGGCGGCGTCCCTCGTCACGGGTTCGACCGTCTCGCCGGCACGCTCGTCCACCAGCGAGTCGTAGTCGTACTGGTCGGCCGCGACGTGGGTGGCGCCGAGTCGCTCCACGACGACGGTCGCCCGCAGGTCGTAGTCGAGGGCCATCCGCGCCCGGTCGGCCCGCCGCTTCTGGTTGATGGCGTCGCCCCGGCGGTAGTAGCCGTCGCAGGTGACGAGGAACTCGGAGTCAGCCCGCTTCATGCGCGTCGCGAGCGCGTCCGCGGAGAAGCCCGCGAAGACGACGTTGTGGGGCGCGCCGAGGCGCGCGCAGGCCAGCATCGCGACGACGAGTTCGGGGATGACGGGCATGTAGAGGGTGACGACGTCGTCCTCCTCGACGCCGAGGTCGCGCAACGCGGCGGCGAAGGCGTTGACCTCCCGGTAGAGGTCGAGGTAGGTGTACGCCCGGGTCTCGCCGAGTCGTCCCTCCCAGCGGAGCGCGAGGCGGTTCTTCCGGTCCTCGACGTGCCGGTCGAGGCACTCGTAACTGGCGTTGAGCCGACCCCCCTCGAACCACCGGAACGGCGGCTCGTCCCCGTCGAGGACCGACTCGTAGGGGTCGAACCAGTCGAGGAGGGCGCCGGCGGTGTCCCAGGCCCCGGGCCACTCGGCGTCGAACCGGTCGCGGACGTCCTCCGCGACGTTCGCCTGTTCGACGAACTCCGCCGGGGGTTCGACCGGGTCGTCGGCCTCCATTGGTTCGAAGGTACACAGTGAGGGGGAAAAGGATTCGCTTACCCCGGTTGTCACGTCCCGCCGGCCGGTCCAGCGTCCCCCGTCATCTCCCCCCGGCGCGTGCCGGGCACGTCGAGGACCCCCCAGGGGGGCTCGCCGGCGGCTCGGCCGGGTGCTAGCCCGCGGCTAATCGCTGTTTGGGACGGCATACCCGGCGACGGGGCCCATCGCCCCGTCGGCCGGCCGGTCGTGCGCGGCGGCGGCATATGCGTGCTATTACTAACCCCCTGCCGCTACACCTAGCTACCAATGGAGTACCGTCCACTCGAGTCCTACGGGGTTGTTGGCAATCGAGAGACATGTGCGCTCGTCGGCCCGGACGGTGGTATCGACTGGCTCTGTCTTCCGCATCTCTCCTCAGCGAGCGTGTTCGCCCGCCTCCTCGACCCGGAGGCCGGCGGGCACTTCGGCGTCCGTCCCATCGGCGATTTCGAAGCCGAGCAGACCTATCTCCCGGACACGACCGTCCTCCGGACGACGTTCGAGACGCCCGACGGCGAGGCCACCCTGACCGATTTCATGCCCGTCGACACGGACGACGACGGGCCCGCCGGGACCGAGGGAGCGCTCTTTCGACGGGCGTCCTGTTCGGACGGGGAGGTGACCCTCGACGTCGGGTTCCACCCCCGGTTCGACTACGCGCGCGCCGAGACGACGGTCGCCCCCGTCGAGGCCGGCTACCGGGCGGTCGGCGGCGACGAGGCGGCCACCCTCCTGACCGACGCCGACCTGACGGTGGACGGCGACGACGCGACGGGGACCGTGACGCTCTCGGCCGGCGAGGACGTCTGGTTCGTCCTCGTGCCGGGTGAGGCCGACCGGACCGACCCCGTCCCGGCCGCCGCCGGCGAGCGGGCCCTCGCGCGGACGGTCACGGAGTGGCGCGACTGGGCGGCGCTCGCCGACGTCGACGGTCTCGGCCCGCTCCGCGAGGTCGTCGTCCGGTCGGCGCTGACCCTCCGCTTGCTCGCCAACCGCACGTCAGGGGCCATCGCCGCCGCCCCGACGACGTCGCTGCCCGAGGACGTCGGCGGCGTGCGCAACTGGGACTACCGCTTCCACTGGGTGCGCGACGCCTCCATCTGCGCGCGGGCGCTGGTCCGGCTCGGCCACACCGAGGCGGCCCACGCCAACGTCCGGTGGTGGCTCGACCACCTGCGCGAACACGGACCAGAACGCGAGGATATGCTGTTCCGCCCGCTGTACGACCTCGGGGACGCCGACGGCACCGAGGAGATCGAACTCGACCACCTCTCGGGGTACCGCAACTCCCGGCCCGTCCGCATCGGCAACGGCGCGCGCGACCAGCGACAGCTCGACATCTACGGCGAACTGCTGTTGACGGTCGACGAGCTCGTCGAGCACGGCGTCGCGCTGACTCCCGAGGAGTGGGGGGCGCTCTACGACGTCGTCGAACACGTCTGTGAGATGTGGTCGGAACCCGACTACGGCATCTGGGAGGTCCGCTCGACGCCCGAGCACTTCGTCCACTCGAAGGTGATGTGCTGGGCGACGGTCGACCGCGGCATCGCCATCGCCGAGTCGATGGGCGTCACGCCGCCCGACCACTGGGAGTCCACCCGGGCGGCCATCAAGGACCGCGTCCTGCGCGAGGGGTTCAACGAGGAGCTGAACAGCTTCGTCCGGTCGTTCGAGGCCGAGGAGGCCCTCGACGCCGCCACCCTCCGCATCCCGCAGGTCGGGTTCCTGCCGGCCGACGACGACCGCGTGCAGGGCACCATCGACGCCGTCCTCGACCGCCTCGTCGTGGACGACGGCCTCGTCCAGCGCTACGAGGGCCCCGACGGGCTCCCCGGCGAGGACCACGCGTTCGTCCTCTGTACGTTCTGGCTGGTCGACGCCCTCGCCCGGGCCGACCGTCCCGAGGCCGCCCGGCGGACGCTCGATGACATCCTCGCCCGCAGTTCCTCGCTCGACCTGTTCGGGGAGGAGATCGACCCCATGTCCGGCGAGCACCGCGGGAACTTCCCGCTGGGGTTCGCCCACGCCGGCCTCGTCAGCAGCGTCCTCCGGCTCCGCGCGGCGGACCACTCGATGGCCCCCGGCACGGAGGCCGACCCCTCGCCGACGGACGCCACGACCGACGGGTGAGCGACGACCCCATCGTCGACCCCGGTCCAGTCCTCGCTGTCGCCGAAGTGCTTCCCGAGAGTCCCGCGTGTCTCGACGACCGTCGTCGGTATCCGGAGCACGAAGACGTGGTCCTCGGCGGGGACGTCGGGCGGTTCGACGCCCCTCGGGAACGGGACGGCGACGGCGCCGCCCGGTAGCGTACAGCTCCGGACGTACGCGAAGGGAAACGGAATCGAGGAACCGGAGAGGCCGACGTCCACGGGGAGCGTCGGGTCCGTCTACCACCTGTGAGCGGGACGTAGAGAGGCTTGCCGCCGGGAGAGGCGCCACGCCCGTCGACCGTGGGAGGACGACCGACGGGCGAGGTGCGACCGGCACGCGACCGGACGTCGGCGGGCGGGTGGAGGGCCAAAAGCTGTCAGAGGCACGCGCCGCCGGCGTGCCACGGGGACCGAACCGTTCCGAATGTTCGGTCCATTCCGAACGTTTCGACCAAACGGTTTAAATGTTTCCACTCGAACCTCTCGATATCCACACGGCACGCTCGTCCGACTCCCATGACTGACGTCGATACCGACGCGATACGCGAGGAGGTCATCGAGGCACTCGAACGCGCCGCCGAGATGTACGGACTCAACCGGAGCGGCGGTCGCGTCTACGGCGTGCTCTACTTCGCGGCCGAACCGCTCTCCATCGGCGAGCTCGTCGAGCGCACGGGGTACGCGAAGTCCACCATCAGCACCGTCACCCGACAGCTCGACCGAGTCGGCCTCGTCCGTCGCCGCTCGGGGGAGGGCCGCCGGGTCAACTTCGAGGCGCGTACCGACGTCTGGTTCGTCCTCCAGGACGTCTACCACCAGTTCGCGCGCCGCGAGATGGAGGCGACGACGCGGACGCTTCGCCGCGCCGAGCGCCGCCTCCCCGAGGACGGGGAGACGGCCGAACGGGTCCGGTCGCTCCGCGGGCGCTACGAGGAACTCCGGCGGCTGTTCGACCTCATGACGGAGTTCTCGCTCCCGGAACTGGTGGCCGTCCTCGAGGAACACGCCGACGACCCGCCGGAGTAGCCGACGCTCACCAGGTGACGGTGTACCGACAGGAGTCGTCGCCCGCCCGACGACAGGGGGCGTCTTCGCGCTCCTCGACCAGCACGTACGACCCCACGGGGGCGTGTCGCCGGGCCACGGCCCGGACCACCCCCCGGTCGAACTCGCAGGGGTAGGGTGTGCGTGCGGTCAGGGTGGCCGCGCGGTCGCCGGTCGCCTCGAACCGGTAGGAGCCGATGTCCCCGCCCCGGTGGTTCCGCTGGTAGGCGTCGTCGATGGCCCGGAGGCCCGCCGGGACGGACTCGCCGGGGTCGTCCGGCCAGTCGGCGACGGCGGGTATCCGCTCGCCCAGCCGGTCGAGGGCGTGCGGTTCGAGCGTCTCGCCGAGTCGCTCGAAGACAGCCAGCCAGTCGGCCTGCGGGTACCAGGCGTCCGGGTCCGGCTCCTCGATCCCCCGGTCGGCGAGCGTCGACAGCGCCCGGCGCCGGTGGTCCTCCGCGAAGTCGGCGAGCGCGTCGTTCGTGACGTCGAGTATCGTTCGCCCGTGGACCTCCACGTTCCGGTCGAACGGTTCGTAGGTGGGCATACCGCTCGTCCGGCCTATCGGACCGGACGGCATGAGTGTTTCCGGTCGGGACGGTCGGACCTCTCGCTCGGCCGACATCCATGCTAGTCGTCGCCAACCTTCATAGTCTCCGGTGTGGAACTACCCGAGGAGAGACCCATGGACATCGCAGACATCGCGACCCGAGAGTACGTCGAGGTCGACGCCGACGAACGCCTCTCGAAGGTCCGTTCTATCTTCGAGCACGAGAACCCCAGAGGAGTCATCGTGACGAACGACGAGGGGTACGCCGGCGTCATCACCCAGCAGCAGCTCCTCCAGTCGCACGTCGAGGACGACGCCAAGGCGGGTGCGATGGTGAAGGCGGCCCCGAAGGTCGAACGGACCGCCAACGTCCGTGACGTCGCCCGGATGCTCGTCGAGGGGGACACCAAACTCGCGCCGGTGTTCGAGGCCGGCGAACTGTGGGGTATCGTCACCGCCGACGCCATCCTCGACGCCGTCATCGACAACCTCGACGTGCTGACCGTCGAGCAGATACACACCGACAACATCGTCACCGTCACCGAGGACACCCACATCGGGCGGGCCATCAACCTCCTCCGGGAGAACGGCATCTCCCGGCTCCCGGTCATCAACGACGACGGGCGCCTCTCGGGGATGGTCACCACCTCCGACATCGTGGACGTGGCCGTCCGCAACATGTCGAAGGCCACCGAGGGCGACCGCGCCGGCGACATCGACCGGGTCCTCGACCTCCCGGTGTACGACGAGATGTCCAGTCCCGTCGTCACCATCGACCTGGAGGACACCGTCGAGGAGGCCGTCGAGACGATGTTCGAGTACGGCTACTCCGGGCTCGTCGTCACGCCCGAGTACGACGACTCGATGCCCGCGGGCATCCTCACCAAGACGGACATCCTCCGCGCGCTGAGCTACACCGAGGAGGAGCACATGGACGTCCAGATAACGAACATCGACCTGCTGGACACCATCACGCGCGACGACATCCGCCAGAGCATCGAACAGGTCGTCCAGAAGTACCAGCAGATGTCCGTCCAGCACGCCCACGTGCGCTTCCAGAAACACCGCGAGAAGCTCCGCGGGACGCCCCTCATCCAGTGCCAGATCCGTCTGCGCACGAACCGGGGACAGGTCGCCGGGTCCGGCGAGGGCTACGGCGCCGAGTCGGGCTTCCGCGTCGCCCTCGACAAGCTCGAACGCAACGTCATCGAGATGAAGGGGATGCGGAGCGACGAGAAGTACAAGGGGCAGTTGCTGCGCAAGCTCGACGAGCTCTGAACCGGGCGCCCGGTCCTCGCTCACTCGTCGACCATCGCCTCGGCCTCGATTCCCACGCTCAGCGACGGGCCGACAAGGCCGCTCACCCCCGACTATGCTCGTCCCCGGCCGGGCGTCGCCGAACGCCTCGCCGTGGGCTGCGCCCACGGCCGCTCAGTCGCTGATGTCGGCGACGTAGGTCCACGGGGGCTCCCGACGCCGCGGGAACGAACCCCTTCCCCGGCTGACCGGGCGATTTATGGATTCTGGAAGCGTGTTACCACGGTGCATGAACGACGACGCCGTCCGTCGGCTCCTCCTCTCGCACTCCGACAGTCAGCCGTGTCGGGTCGTCTGGGAGGCCG
>CAYYSW010000162.1:0-6300 GCA_964474395.1 uncultured Halobacteriales archaeon | reverse complement strand
GACCCGGGGCATGATAGACACCGAGGCGTTCGAGACGCTCCCGCCGTCGTCGGTGCTCGTGAACGTCGCGCGCGGCCCCGTCGTCGAGACGGACGCGGTGGTGGACGCCCGCCGGCGAAGCAGGGTCCGCGGCGCGGCCCTCGACGTCACCGACCCGGAGCCGCTCCCCGAGGACCACCCCCTCTGGACGCTCTCGAACGCCTTCATCACGGCTCACTGCTCCGGGCACACCCCCGAGTACTACGAGCGACTGGCCGACATCGTCGCCGAGAACCTCCGGCGGGTCGAGGACTCGGGCTCGTTCACCGACCTCCGGAACCAGGTGCTCTCTCCCCGATAGGACCCGTCGAGGAGCTAACGTTTTGTCGCGGGGGCCGTCACATGGAAACGCATGACAGAGATACCGCCCAACGTCAGGCCACCGACCCCCGAGGAGATACGCGAGTTCGCCGCCGACCACCACATGTCGCTCTCGGAGAGCGAGGTGGAGGACTTCGCCGCCGCCATCGAGGGGACGCTCGCGGGCTACGAGCGGCTGGACGAACTGCCAGAACCGACACAGGAGCGAACGTTCACCGACCGCGACCCCGGCCACCGACCCGATAGCGAGGAGGACCCGCTGAACGCCGTCGTCAGGCGGTGTCACGTCCCGGGTGCCTCGACCGGACCGCTGTCGGGCTACGAGGTCGGCCTGAAAGACAACGTCGCGCTCGCGGGCGTCGAGATGACCTGCGGGTCGAAACTGTTCGACGGATACGTTCCCGACCGCGACGCCACCGTCGTCACCCGCCTGCTGGATGCGGGCGCGACGATAACGGCGAAGCTCAACATGGAGGACATGGCCTTCTCGGGGAGCGGCGAGCTCTCGGCGACGGGACCGGTCCTGAACCCCCGCAGCGAGGACCACATCGCCGGGGGGTCCTCCAGCGGGTCCATCGCGGCCGTGATGAACGGCGACGTCGACGTGGCCATCGGGGGCGACCAGGGCGGGTCCATCCGCATCCCGGCCTCCTGGAGCGGCGGGGTGGGCCACAAGCCGACCCACAGCCTCGTCCCCTACACGGGCGTCGTCGGTCTCGGACACACCTACGACCACGTCGGCCCGATGGCCCGGAACGTCCCGGACTGCGCGCGCGTCCTCGACGCCATCGCGGGCAAGGACCCCGACGACCCGCGACAGGGGGCCGTCCCGACCGAGGCCGGCGGCTACCTCGACGGGTTGAACGACGACCCCGCCGACCTCACCGTCGGCGTCCTCTCGGAGGGCTTCGGCCACGAGGCGAGCGAGGAAGGGGTGGACGAACGGGTACAGGAGGCCGTAGACGCCTTCGAGGCGGCCGGCGCGACCGTCGAGGAGGTCTCCGTCCCGATGCACCGCGACGGCCTCGCAATCTGGAACGGCGTCGTCATCGAGGAGACGACGGCGCTGGTCCGCGGCGAGGGGGTCGGTCACTTCGGGAAGGGCCACTACGACACGCAGTTCGCCGAGGCGTTCGGACGCGCCCGTCGGGCGGGCGCCGACGACTACCTGACGACGCTGAAGCTCACCTTGATACTGGGCGAGTACCTCGCCGAGCAGTACCACGGGCGCTACTACGCGAAGGCCCAGAACCTCGCCCGGGAACTGGCGGAGCGATACGACGAGGCGCTGGCGGACGTGGACGTCCTGGCGATGCCGACGACCCCCCAGACGGCCCACGAACGCCGCGACCACCTCACCCGGCTGGAGGTCATCGACCGCGCGCTGAACATGCTCGACAACACCGCCCCGTTCGACGTGACGGGCCACCCCGCCATCTCCGTGCCCGCCGGCGAGTCAGACGGCCTGCCAGTGGGCCTGATGTTCGTCGGCGAGCGATTCGAGGACGCGACGGTGCTGTCGGCCGGGCGTGCCTTCGAGGAGCACGTGGGCTGGGACTGGCAGGACGAGTAGGCCGCCCGGGAACGGCTTCCTGTCGGTTTGGAGACGGCTCGACTGAATGCCGTGTCAACGTGTCTCACGGTACCGGCACTCGTTCGAAGTGTATTCAACAATAATGTAGATTGTAGGATATGGTGGTAAGCTTCGCCGGCAAAAGTGTGCTACTCCGCTACGATTGCCGCGAATGTCAATCGCTACCACAAGTTTAACCCTATCGACCCTGTGGGTTGGAGTATGGCTGTCGAGGACCGGTACTACGACCCCGCCGATCTAGAGACGTCGGCGGAGTCGCTGGGCCATGACCGGCCGGACGTTGAGGAGTATCGCGACCTCGCGGCGGACCTCCGCCGCGACGTGAAGGGGGAGGTGCAGTTCGACGAGTACGCTCAGATCCTGTACGCCACGGACGGGAGCATCTATCAGGCCCGGCCCGCCGGCGTCGTCCACCCGATGGACACCGCGGACGTACAGTCGACGGTGCGAGTCGCCGCCGAACACGGCGTCCCGGTGATGCCCCGCGGTACGGGGTCGTCGCTCGCCGGGCAGGCGGTCGGTCCCGGCTGTGTCGTCATGGACATGACGCGCCACATGGACGACGTCGTGGACATCGACCCCGACGCGCAGTTGGCGACGGTCCAGCCGGGGCTGGTCCAGGACCACCTCGACAACGAGCTCGCAGAGCACGGACTGAAGTTCGCCCCCGACCCGGCGTCGTCGGGCCGGTCGACGGTGGGCGGCGGCATCGGGAACAACTCGACGGGCGCCCACTCCGTGCGCTACGGCATCACGGACGCCTACACCGAGGAACTGCGCGTTGTCCTCGCGAACGGTGACCTCATCCACACCCGCGAGGTCGTCCTCGACTCCGAGGAGTGGGACGACATCGTCTCGCGTGACACCCTCGAAGCCGCCATCTACGAGACCACCCGCCAGCTGGTCGAGGACAACCAGGAGGAGATCGAGGAGAAGTTCCCCACCCTGAAACGCTCGGTCTCGGGGTACAACCTCCACAAGGTCATCTACGAGAACGACGACGGCGAGGAGGTCATCAACCTCTCGAAGCTGTTCGTCGGCGCGGAGGCGACCCTCGGCACCGTCGTCGAGGCCACCCTCTCGCTGGTGACGCAACCCGAGGAGACGGCGCTCGCGCTCTACTGCTTCGAGAACCTCGTCGACGCGATGAAGGCCGTCCCCGAGGCGCTCGACCACGGGGCCAGCGCCGTCGAACTGATGGACGACGAGGTGTTCCGCCTCGCCCTGGAGTCGACCGAGTACGCCCAGTACGCCGAACCCATCCCCAAGGGGACGAAGGCGGCGCTGATGCTGGAGTGGGACTCGGAGGTCTGTGACGACTTCGAGGACGCCATCGCGGAGGCCAACGCCCACTTCGTCCACAGCGGCAGCGCCTTCGAGGTCCTCGAAGCGTACACCGAGGAGGATCAGGCCGACCTCTGGAAGCTCCGGAAGGCGGCGATTCCCCTCCTGATGGGCCTGAAGGGCGACCCCAAGCCCTACCCGTTCATCGAGGACGCCACCGTCCCGCCCGAGGAACTCGCCGAGTACGTCATGGAGTTCGAACAGGTCCTCGAGGACCACGACACCTCCGCGGCGTACTTCGCCCACGCCGGCGCCGGCACGCTCCACATCCGACCCATCCTCAACCTCAAGGACGGCGAGGGTATCGAGAAGATGCACTCCATCACCGAGGACGTCACCGACCTCGTGCTCAAGCACCACGGGTCGTTCTCGGGCGAACACGGCGACGGGATGGCCCGCACCGAGTTCAACCCGAAGATGTACGGCGACCAGCTCTGGACGGCGTTCAAGGAGCTGAAGACCGCCTTCGACCCCGACTGGCAGATGCACCCCGGCAACGTCGTCTACCGCGACGGGCCCGAGGACGTCGGGCCGGAGGGCGACCGCGGCGTCGGCGCCGACATGCGCGAGAACCTGCGCTACGGGACCACCTACCAGTCGCTCGAACCCCAGACGACGATGGACTTCTCGGAGGAGGGCGGCTTCTCGCACCTCGTCGAGCTCTGCAACGGCTGTGGGACCTGTCGGACGACGACGACGGACACGATGTGTCCGACCTACCGCGCCTCCAAGGAGGAGATACAGACCACGCGGGGCCGGGCGAACATGCTCCGTGCGGCCATCTCCGGCGAGATACCCGAAGAGGAGATGTACTCCGAGCAGTTCCAGGAGGAGGTCCTCGACCTCTGTGTCGGCTGCAAGGGCTGTCAGAGCGACTGCCCGACGGGCGTCGACATGGCGAAGCTCAAGACCGAGGTCAAACACAAGTACCACCAGAAGGAAGGCGCGAGCGCTCGCTCCCGGATGTTCGCGGAGATAGACACGCTCTCGAAGCTCGGCAGCACGTTCGCGCCGCTGGCGAACCTCGCGCCGAAGCTCCCCGGTGCCCGCGAGTTCATGGCGGACACCCTCGGCATCGCCGCCGAGCGGGAACTCCCGGAGTTCACCCGCGACACCCTCGAGGACTGGTTCGAGGCTCGCGGCGGGTCGACCGTCCCGCTTCGTGACGCCGAACAGAAGGTGCTGCTGTTCCCCGACACCTACACGAACTACAGCTACCCCGCACCCGGCAAGGCGGCGGTGAAGGCCCTCGAAGCGGCGGGCTGTCACGTTGCCATCCCGGACGACGTCGGTCCGAGCGGTCGGGCGGCCCACTCGAAGGGCTTCCTCGACAAGTCCCGCTCGCGCGCCCGGCACAACGTCGATGCGCTCCACGCCCGCGTCGCCGACGGCTGGGACGTGGTGTTCATCGAACCCTCCGACGCCGTCATGTTCCAGGACGAGTACCTCGACCTGCTGACGGGCGACGAGGTCGTGGACGTCGCCGGCAGCGCCTACGGCGTCTGTGAGTACATCGACACCCACCGGCTGGACGACGACATGTCGTTCGTCGACCCCGGCACGTCGCTGACCTACCACGGCCACTGCAACCAGAAGGCCACGAACAAGGACCACCACGCGGTCGGCGTCCTGCGCCGGTCGGGCTACGACGTCGACCCCCTCGACTCGGGCTGCTGTGGGATGGCCGGCTCCTTCGGCTACGAGGAGGAACACTACGACATCTCGCAGGCCATCGGCCGCATCCTCTTCCGGCAGGTCGAGAAGAGCGACGGCGACCAGGTGACCGCACCCGGCGCCTCCTGTCGCTCGCAGCTCGGGGACCGTCCCAACGAGGAGATGCCGCCCCACCCCATCGAGATGGTCGCCTCGGCGCTCGACGGCGCGCCCGTCGCCACCACCGACTCCGCGCAGTCCCAGTCCGTCGCCGCCAGCGTGGCGTCCGTGCTGGGCATCAAGAAGTAACGCACCGCGGGGGACGCCCGCTCCGCCCCGCTCCGCAACGCCGGCGACCGACCCCTCCGACTGCCGTTCCGTTCCTCATCCCATGACTGACCTACGACTCACCGTCGACGGCCGACAGCTGACCGCACAGTGGACCGACGAGAACCCCGAGACGCGCGAGGCCATCGAGGAGGCACTCCCGCTCGCGGGTGACGCCACCCGCTGGGGGGACGAACTGTACTTCGGCGTCCCGGTCGACGCCCCCCTCGAGGACGCCCGCGAGGTGGTGGCGGCCGGGTCCGTCGCCTACTGGCCGGAGGGGTCCGTACTCTGCCTGTTCTGGGGACCGACTCCGATGAGCGAGGGCGACGAGCCACGGGCGTCCTCGTCGGTGAACGTCGTGGCGCGAGTCGACGACGTGAGCGCGCTCGGCGACGTCGAGGGCGACGCGTCGATGCGCGTCGAGGCGAGCCCCGGGCCGTAGTCGGCCCCCGATTCACGCGTCGCTCCTTGAGAGTCTTCGAAGAAAAGCGACGAACGGGAGCGACTGGCTCAGTCGTCCAGCGGCTGGACGAGTTCGACGACGTGGCCGTCCGGGTCCTCGAGGAACGCGGTGCGCGCGCCCGCCGCGGGCTGGTCGGCAGGTTCCTTGATAACGCCGTGGTTCTCGATGCCGTCGAACGCCTCGTCGACGTCCTCGACGCCGATGGCGAGGTGGTCGAACTGGTCGGCCTCGCTGATGGCGTCGACGCCCTCCTCGTCGGTTAACTGGAGTTCGAAGCCGTTGCCGTCGGCGACGTAGACGTGGCGCGCGCCGTCGCTCTCGAACTCCCACGAGCGCTCGAAGTCGAGCTGCTCGACGTACCAGTCGGCGCTCTCGTCGGCGTCCGCGACGTGCAGTCGGACGTGGATGAGGTCCATATCCGGACACCGGACGGCGACGGGATAAGCGGGCGGGTGACGGCGGATTCTGCGCGAGAGTTCAAGTAGGGGACCGCGACCACCGCCGACGTGGTCTGACCGGAGCGGCGGGCCGTTCCGAGTACGCGGGGGTCACGCCC
>CAYYSW010000161.1:0-6303 GCA_964474395.1 uncultured Halobacteriales archaeon | reverse complement strand
CGTCGACTCGCTGTCGCGCAGCGCCGACTACGGCGGCAACATCGCCGAGACGGCGATGCAGAAGGCGGCCCCGAAGCCGTAACCCCCGACGACGACCGCCCCACGTCCCGACCGCTGTCGACGTATCTCGTTCCCGTTGGCCGTGTGCACGAATCGACCCTCGCCTGGAGAGCCGTCCGTCTCGTGAGGAATCGGCGACGCGGTCGCTACGGCGTCGCGGTCGGGAGAAGCGGGAGTGTCCGGTTACTCGTCGTCGACGAGGACGGCGTTGACCTGGCCGTCCTGGCCGGGCCGGGAGGTGACGCGGGCGGGGCCCTCGCTGGTCTCGATGACGGCGCCGCGCGTGATGATGTTCCGTCGGACGTAGTTCGGGTTGGCGTCGTTGGTCGTGACGGCCTCGATGGTTGCGGTGACGACGCCGTCGGCGGTGGCGACGTTGGCGGTGTCCTGCTGGATGGCGCGGACCTTCGTGTTGCCGCCCATCGTCTCGACGACCTTCAGTTTCGCGTCGCCGACGCGGGTCTCGGTCGGCTCACGGCCGAGTTCGTGGCGGCGCTTCTTGCGGATGGGGCGACGTCGGCCGCCGGTGCGCTTCGTGCGGGAGCGTCCCTGGAATTTCATACGGATAGGTGGCCGCGAGAAGTACTTGAAAGGCTCGATGCGGTTCGACAGACTTAGGCCGCCCGCGCCGCCGGTCCCGAGAGATGAGTCTGCGCCGCGCCGTCGCCGCCCCGTTCCGCGCGAAGGGTCGCGACAGCGTCCCCGAAAGCGAGTTCGTCGTCGCCCTGTCGTTGGACCGCGACTGGTTCTCCCCCGACCAGGCGAAGCAGCTCGTTGACGTGGCGGTAAGCGAGGGGCTGCTCGCGCGCGAGGGCGAGGCGCTCGCGGTGACGTTCGACCCCGAGGAGGAGTCCATCCCCGATGACTTCCGGCCCGACGAGTCGGTCATCCAGACGCGCACGACCTTCCAGCGGGTCCTCGATGCCGTCGTCGAGACCGGGGCGTCGAAGCAGGAGGCCGTCGCGGGCATCAACGCCCTCCAGTCGGACCTCGGCGTGACCATCGAGGCCGCCGCGGTGCTCTACGCCCGCCGCCGGGGCGTGACCGTCGCGGACCACGCGCGACGGGCACGCGAGGAGCTATCGGGCTGAACGAACCGGCTACTTCGGCGACACCACCGCCCCGAGGGTCTGGGTCTCGATCTTCCCGTCCCGGATGAGGAACGTGTCGGTGGCGAACTCGTAGGTGTTCTCCGGCGTCTCGGCGTGCCAGGTGATGTAGGCCACCTCGTCCTCGATGACCTTCCGGTCGACGGAGAGTTCGGTCTCCGGGTCGCCGAACTCCTCGAAGAACGCCTCGAAGGCGCCCTCTATCTCGTCGATGCCCCGGAAGATGCTGTCGTGCGTGATGAGGACGGAATCGTCGTTGTAGTCCTTCAGGTTCTCTTCCATGTCCTGTGCGCCGAACGCCTCGAGGTGGTGGTCGAGTACGGATTCTGTCGAGCTCATGGTGATCATCACCGTGACGCTACCTATCGCCTGTCACGGATACGTCACCTGTGGGCTTCGACCACTTAGCCGTTTGCGCGGGAGCCTGGACCCGCGGGACGACAGGCCGATGTACCCCCGTCGACTAGCCGGGGACATGTCCGACGGAGCCTCCGGTCGGCGCATCGCCGAACTGCTGGCGAGCGAACTGGTCGCCCGCGAGGACGGCCCGCTGGCGACACTCTCGCTGGTCGACGTGCGCGACGCGGACGGCCTCGATCCGGACGAGTTCGGCGCGTTCGCCTACGCCGTCCACGTCGGCGGCGGGAACGGGGACGCGACCGACGCGGACGACGAGGGTGTCCACCTCGCGGACGTCTACGTCCACGAGGACCGCGCCCGCGTCGAGTTCCGCCGCGCACAGTCGGCCGTCGCCGACGCCGCGCGGGAGGCGGACCTGCGGGTCCGTCCGAAGGCCGTCGAACCCCCCCGGACGCTCGTGTTCGTCGAGGACACCGGGGAGGTAAAGCGGGTCCTCGACGCCTTCGCCGCGGGAACCGCGGCGCTCGACGCGGCCTGACCGCACGGTTTTACCTCCTCGCCGCCCGTCGGTCGGGCAATGCCGACCCGCCTCGACACGCCACTCGACATCGGCGGGATGCGGGTCCCGAACCGCCTCTACCGGGCCCCGCTCCTCGAATGTGCCGGCGACGGCCCCGACGCCGGGGACGCCCTCCGCGACGAACTCGAACCGACCGCGGCCGCCGGCTGCGGGCTGATATTCCAGGGCGCGACCGTCGTCCGCCCCGAGGGTGGCTGTGTCGCCCCGAACATGACCCGCCTGTACGACCGGGAGAGCGCCGAGCGCCTCCGACCGCTCACCGAGGCCGTCCACGACCACGGCGGCCGCGTCGTCGTCCAGCTGGACCACGGCGGCCTGCGGAGCCTGGAGACGTGGCATCACGGCTACCGGCGCGAGCACCCGGACCTCCGGCAACTGGCCGTCTCGCGCCCGCCCGGACTCCTCCGCGCGCTGGACGCGGCGGGGTTCCTCCACCTCGACGAGCACGTCCTCACGACCGGCGAGGTGTACGACCTCGCGTCGGACTTCGGGCGGGCGGCCGGACACGCCGTGGCGGCGGGCTACGATGGGATCCACCTCGCGGGGGCGAACATGGGAATCATCCAGCAGTTCTGCTCTCCGTACTACAACGACCGGGACGACGAGTTCGCCGACGGCGGTCGCTTCCTCGAGGTCGTCCACGACGAGATACGCGAGCGGGCGGGCGACGTCCCCCTCATGACGAAGGTGCCCGCCGAGCCCCACCGTCCGCCGTTCGTCAGGCGGTACCTCACGCGGGCCGACGGGATCCGGCTCGCCGAGCGCCTCGCCGCGTACGGCTACGACGCCCTCGTGCCCGTCGAGGGGTCGACGTTCTGGGACGCGAGCATCGTCCGGGGGGAGTTCCCGGAGCGAGCGTGGGAGGCGCCCGCCTTCGAGTCGGGCTACGAGGCGGCCTTCGGCGGGCCGCTCCGGGCCGCCCTCGTCGAGCGGGCGACGCAGGTCGCACTGTGGCGGACGGGCTTCGAGGCGGCGTGGAATGCCCCGTTCTGCCGGGCGGTGCGCGAACGGGTGGACGTCCCCGTCCTCTGTGAGGGCGGGCTCCGCGGGCGCGACGAGATGGACCGCCTGCTGGGGGAGGCGTGTGACATGGTCGGCGTCGGCCGACCGTTCTACGCCGAGCCGCGACTGGCGGCGCGCCTGCTCGACGACCCCGGCGCGCGGGCCGCCTGCCGGAACTGCAACAACTGCGTCGTCCCGCAGGCGGCCGGCGAGGCCGGCGTCTGCCGGACCCCGTCGGTGCTCCGCGAGCGCGCCGCCCGGACGGACAGGGGGGAGTACGAGTACGAACGCGAGCGCTGAGTCACCCGCCCTCGTCCGTCCTGTGGTACCTGAGCTCGATGGCGTGGCGGACGCTCCGCCCGATGGTCACGCTCAGCAGGAGGATGCCGACGAGGACGGCGGTGAGCGTGAGGGCGGCGCCGATGAACCCCCCGAGGACGACGCTGACGACGACGCCCACCGGGATGCCGACGGCGAGGGCGATACCGGCGTACCGGAGCAACTGGCGCTGGGCGATGGAGAAGCCGACGAGCCGTCGGTCGAGGACGACGGGCGCGGCGTCGATGGACGCGCCGAGGGCGGCGAGCGCGAGGCCCCAGAACCCGACGACGAGGAGGACGAAGCCCCCGATGTCACCGAGGAGGGCGGCGAACCCGCCGGTGGTCTCCCCGACGGCGGCCACGACGACCAGCCCCCACCCGGCGGCGATGACCGCAGGGCGGAACGGGCGGCGGTCGGCAGTCATCGGTCGATGTGGCCGTGGCGCGGGGATAAACGTGGGGAAAGCGTCCTCGCTCCACCGCCCCAAGCGGAACCTTTGTTACCGGATGCTGGCAGGGTTCGTGTAGATGACCGCCGGACCCGGATTCTTCGAGCGACTCGCCGGGCGCATCGAGCGCGCCGATAGCGTCGTCTCGGTTGGCCTCGACCCCGACCCGAAGCGCCTGCCCGACCACCTCGCGGACCACGACCTGCCGCGCTGGGCGTTCAATCGCCGCATCATCGACGCCACACACGAGCACGCGGCCTGTTACAAACCCAACGTCGCCTTCTACGAGGACAGCGACGGCTGGCGCGCCCTCCGCGAGACGGTCGCCTACGCCGAGGGGAAGGGCGTTCCCGTCCTGCTGGACGCGAAACGCGGCGACATCGGCAACACGGCCCGCCAGTACGCGAAACTGCTGGACCACGCGGACGCCATCACCGTCAACCCCTACCTCGGCCGGGACTCCCTCGAACCGTTCCTCTCGCGAGCGGACAAGGGCGTGTTCGTGCTCTGTCGGACCTCCAACCCCGGCGGGGCGGACTTCCAGAATCTCGAGGTCGGCCCGAACAAGCGCCTCTACGAGTACGTCGCTCAACGCGCGGGCGAGTGGAACGAGAACGGGAACGTCGGCCTCGTCGTCGGCGCGACGGCCCCCGAGGAGCTCGAACGGGTGCGGGAGCTCGTCCCCGACGTGCCCTTCCTCGTCCCCGGCGTCGGCGCGCAGGGCGGCGACGCGGAGGCGGCCGTCGAGTTCGGCCTCGCGGAGGGGGTCGGCCTCGTCAACTCCTCGCGGGGCATCATCTTCGCCGGCGAGGGCGAGACCTTCGACAGCGCCGCGCGGCAGGCCGCGAAGCGACTGAAGGACCGCCTGAACCGCTACCGCTAGAGCCGGAGCTGGAGCTACCGGTCGGCGTCGCCGCCCGCGTGGGTCCGGAGGTGGCGAACGATCGCCCGCTGGGTGGTCTCCTTTCGTCCACAGGCGTCGCAGACGTAGGCGTGGGTCACCACCGTCTCCGGGTACGGTTCGAACGCGACCACCTCCACCCCGCCGTCCGCGGTCGGCCGGAGGGTCAGCCGGATGGGGCGTCGACAGCCGTTGGACTCGGCGGAGTTACCACACGGGACGAACTCGCTCGCCGTCGGTCCATTGGCGTCGCCGCCCTCGGTCGTCCGGGACATGGCAGTCCGTAGCGCTCGCCGGGGAATCTGTCGACTGGTTGCGACGGCAAGTCCCGCCGCCGTCGCGGTCGCTGAGCGGTGAAGTCAGACGTATCGGCGGTCGTGGGGGCCTACCCTTCAGAACTGGTAGGTGTCCACGCCGTCGGGGTTGTCGGGGTCCGGTTGGCGCTCCCGCCGCTCGTCGCCGGCGCCGCCCACCTCCTGGAGACAGTCGGTACAGAGGCCCGTCTCCTCGTCGTAGTGGGTGTCGCAGGCGAGTCGCCCACAGCGGTCACAGCCGTCCACGACCTCGTTCGTCTGACAGAGTTCACAGAGACCCGAGACGCTCATGGGAACGGGTAGCACGTTCGAGGGGTTAAGCACACGGCCTGCGCTCGGCGGGGCGGCGGGTCGACGGCGAGAGGTTTAGGGCGACGGCACCGCTATGTGGGGTGTGAACCGCTCGCGGCTGGTCGCTGTGCTCGGGACGGTCTTCGCCGGGCTAGCGGTGCTGCTCGGACTGCTGGGCCTCGTCGTCGAGCCGCTGTTGCTCCTGCTCGCGGTTCCGTTCGCGGTCGTCGCCTACTTCATGTGGTATCAGGTCTCGGGGAAGCTCGTCGAGCGCATCTACGCCGGCGTCGAGGGCGCCGCTCGGGTCGAGGACCCCGGCGGTCGGGCGCGGGCGAACGGCGCGGGCGGCCGCGGCGGGTTCGGCGCCGGTCCCCGCGGGGACTGGGACCCCGCCGAGGAGTGGGACCGGCGCGGGCGCGTCGGCGGCCCCGACGGCAGGCGCCGACGCGCCGCCGGCCGCGAGCGGGGGCGGCGTCGGGCTCCTCGGACGAACGACGGTCCGACGACCGCGGAGGCCTACGACATCCTCGGGCTGGACCCGCAGGCCGACCAGGGGGCGGTGCGGCGGGCCTACCGCGAGCGTGTCAAGAGTGCCCACCCCGACACCCCCGACGGGAGCGAGGAGGAGTTCAAGCGGGTCAACGCGGCCTACGAGCGCCTGAGCGACTGACGAGCGGGCGCGAACGAGTGGGTTGAAGCGCCCCGCGCGTGGAGTTCCCACCATGACCCCCCCGCTCGCCGTGGACATCGACGGGACGCTGACGAACAGCGACCGGGCGCTCGACCCGCGCGTCATCGAACCGCTCCGGGAGTGGCCCCAACCGGTCGTCGTCGCGACGGGGAAGGCGCTCCCGTATCCCGTCGGGCTCTGTGAGTTCCTCGCGGTGCCCATCAACGTGGTCGCTGAGAACGGTGGG
>CAYYSW010000160.1:0-6351 GCA_964474395.1 uncultured Halobacteriales archaeon | reverse complement strand
CGCACCGACGCCGACGACATCACCCTCACCGCCGACCACTTCGAGGCCGCCGTCGGCGAGGTGGCGGCGAACGCCGGGGGCGACCACCGGTCGGAGCGCTTCGAGGGGTTCGACTGACTCACTCTCCTCGCTCGTCGAGGTAGTGCAGGACGCCCCTCGTGTCCACCGCCGCGACGCCGCGGGCCAGTCGCTCGTCCCAGACGCGGCCCATCGTCGTCTCGGACACGAAGTGTTCGAGCACCGCCTCGTCGTCGCCCAGCTCCTCGCGGATCGCCTCGACGCTCGCCACCCACTCGCGCAGCTCGTCGGCGTAGCCGTCGAGCACCGGCCCGGGGTCGTCCACCGGCCCGAAGTGCGAGAACAGGAGCGCCGAGGGGTCGCAGTCGGCGATGGTCCGCAGGTCCGCGAGCGACCGGTCGAGGTCGAAACTCCACGGGGGCGTGGTCTTCTCCGTCCGCCCCAGTTCGGGTACCCAGACGCCGGCGGCGTCGCCGGTGAACACCGCCTCGTTCGCGGGGTCGTGGTAGACGACCTGATGGGGGGCGTGTCCGGGCGCGCGGTGGACGGCGAGGGTGTGGTCGCCGAGGTCGACCCGCTCGCCGTCCGAGACCGCCCGGACCCGCGATTCGGGGACCGGGACGGGGTCGGCGTAGAACGACCAGAGGTCGCCGACGGCCGCCTCGGTGCCCTCGGCGATGCGTTCCGGGTCGACGAGGTGGGGGGCGCCGCGCTCGTGGACGACGACCTCCGCGTTCTCGCACTCGCGGGCGAGGTGGCCCGCGCCGCCGGCGTGGTCGAGGTGGACGTGGGTCACCGCGAGCACCTCCACCTCCCCGCGGGCGATGCCGACCGCGTCGAGGGCGTCGAGGATCCGGTCGTGATGCGTGCCGGTGCCCGTCTCGACGACGGCGGGTCGCTCCGCGTCCAGCACGTAGACCGACCCGTAGCCGGTGGTGTCGTACATCCCCGTGTCGACGTAGTGGAGGTCGGTACACGCGCCCGCTTCGACCGGTCGAACCTCGCCGATTGCCATGTCCGACCCACCGACCGAGGCGGCTTAACCCTTCGAGGTGGGGTGACCGGCCCCGACGGTGGCGGGGCCGGTCACGCGCGCCCGACGACGAGGACGTACGCCCGCCCGTCGATGGTCCGCTTCTCGCAGCGTTCGACCGTGAACCCCGCGTCCGCGACGAGGTCCCGCCAGTAGGTCACCGGGTCGGCGTCCTCGTCGTGCGGGAGGGGCAGTTCGAGGACGCCGAGGGTCCCGCCGGGCGCACAGGCGCGACGGGCCTCCGCGACCGCCCGCCGTGCGGCGTCCCGTGGCAGGTCGTGGAGGACGCGACAGGCCGTCACCACGTCTACGCCGCCGTCGGCGACGGGCAGGCGCGCCGCGTCCCCCCGGAACACGCCGACGTCGATGCCCGCCCGCGCCGCGTTCCGCCGGGCGAGCGCCGGGCCGTTGCCGAGGATGACCCGGTCGTCGAAGACGTCCAGGCCGAGGAGCGTCGTCCCCGGCCCGAGCGCCCCGGCGAGTCCGACGAGCGACCGGCCGGTCCCGCAGCCGACGTCGAGAACGTACTCCGCCCCGTCGAGGGGGAGGGCGGCCGCGAGCGCCTCGTATTTCGCCGTCTCGACGCGCCACGGGGGGGACCCGGCGAGTCGCCGGAGTGCCCGCCCGGCGGTTCGACCTCCCCAGAGCGCCACGCCAGCCCCGAGGAGGCGTCGAGCGCGCCGACCCGGACGGGCGGCGAGGAATCCGCCGGTGACGAGGGCGAGGAGGCCGAAGACGATGGCCCGCCCGCGGCGCCGCCAGTGGTACACCCCGAAGTTATACATCGGTGAGAAGGGGGGGACGGGCTACTCGCCCGAGAGGGGTTCGCCGCGTTTCGTCACCTTCGTCGCGGGGAGCCCCGCCCGGTCGGCGTGTTCGCGGACCGTCTGTTCGTCCTGTGCCTCGTAGTGACAGAACGTCCCGACGACCTCGTCGTCGTCGTTGGTCAGTACCTCCGAGTCGACCCAGCGGATGTCCTTGCCCTCGCTCCGGAGGGCTTCGAGGGTCTCGCCGGACTTGTCGGCGGCCGCCGAGAGGTCCTCGCGGGTGATGGGCTGGTCGAGCTCGCGCAGGATGAGAAAGTCGTGCGTGCTGTTATCTGCCATGGTGCGTCTAACCTCAACGTGGTGGGGATTGTATATCTTTCCGTGGCAGGCGACGGTCGCACACGACCCGCCTACTCGACGGGCCACTCCGGCGAGAGCTGTGCCGAACAGCCCGCACAGTGGGCGTCGCCGACACGGTTCTCGGCGTCGCAGTGTGGGCAGACGACGCTCGCGTCCCCGACCCACCCCCCGAGGGCGGTGGCGGGCGAGGCCATCGCTCGGTCGAACGGCCGCATCCCGCCGCGCGTGTCGGGGCGGACGGTGACCTCGTAGCCCCACCAGAGCGTGACGGCGAGGGTCACGCACGCGAGGACGGCGAGGGCCGTCGTCGGGATCACCGTCCCACCCCCCCGACGCCGCTCCCGCTCCCGTCGTCAACGCGCCCGATGCGCGCCGCGTAATCGTGGACGACGGCGGCGTCCGTATCGAGGTAGTCGTTCGTCCACACCTCGTCGGGCGCGACCTCCCCGTCGAGGAGGTCCGTCTCCTCGAGCATCCCGGCGAGGCGCCGCCAGCGGTCCCGGTCGTGGGCGCCCCACCCCGCCCGCCGGACGTGGTCCGTGTACTGGAGGTCGCGCGCGGCCGCCTCGAACTTCCGGGTCTCTATCTCCCGGCGCCGTTCGAGCGTAGCGTTGCGCTCGACCAGCGCGTCGATGGCCGCCTCGGGGTCGTTCGTCGCGGCGGCCCACCCGCGGGCCGTCGCCCGGAGGAACGACCGGGTCGCCTCGGGGCGGTCGTCGACGAACCTGCGGTTGCTCACGAGCGTCATTCCGTAGACGGCGAGGTGGTCGCCGACGGGCAGTTCGTCCGCCGTCCGGCCGTGTTCCAGCTCCAGTTCGAGGCCGTTCGTGACGACGCCCACGGCGGCATCGACCGACCCGTCGAGCAGCTGGTGCTGGACGCGGTGGTGGGTGTTCGGGTCGACCTCCTTCAGGTCCACCTCGCCCGCGACACCCGCCGATTCGAGCAGCTGCGCGGCGAGGATGCGCGTCTTCGTCGCCGAGGGCGCGACGGTCCGCCCGACCAGCTGCTCGGGGGAGTCGAGTTCCCCGCCGAAGACGTCCCGGAGGGTGTAGATGGCGGCGGGCGTCTTCTTGGTCACTGCGGCGACCGCCAGCGGGTCGAACCCCTCGCTCTGCTTTGCGAGGACGGCGCTCGCCCCGGCCAGCCCGATGTCGGCCCGCCCGCGGGCGGCCTCCTCCGCCGCGAACGGCGACCCGTGGCCCTCGACGAAGCGCACGTCGAGGCCCTCCTCCTCGTAGAACCCCCGCGCCCGGGCGAGGAAGTAGGGGGCCTGGAAGCCGTTCGGTTCCCAGTTGAGCTGGAAGTCGACGGTCGTCCCGGTCATGGGTCCGGCCGGAAGGTCCCCTCGGGGATGTGGTCGACGCCGAGCGCCTCCGGGCCGCCCACCTCCAGCAGGTGGTCGAACAGCCGCTCCATCCCGCGGACCGTCTCGCCGTCCCAGTCGCGGACGACCATGTCCCGCCAGCCGTCCCGCACCGCCCGGACGACGTCGGGGTCGTCGTAGGTCATCAGCTCGCGGCCGACGACCTCCCAGTGGTCGTCCTCCTCGACGAGCCGGTCGACCACGTCGCGGTAGGCGCGGGTGAACGCCCGGACCGTCTCGCGGTCGGAGTCGAGGAACGACTCGCTCGTGAGGAACGTCGATATCGGGAGCTTCCGGTCGGTCCCCGAGAGCCGCTGGACGAGCTCCGAGACGGGGAACACCTCCTCGTAGGGGCCCTTCTCCGTTATCTCCGGGACGATGGGCCAGAACTGGAGGACGGCGTCCACCTCCCCGTCGTGGAGCAGCTCGGTGAGCCCGACCTTCGAGCCCGCCTCGACCGGCGTGGCCGTCTCGTCGGGGTCGAAGCCGTGGTACTGGCGACAGGCCGCTCGGACGAGTATCCAGTTCTTGTCGAGGCGGCGGACGACGCCGATACGATGGCCCGGGAGGTCCTCCAAACTACTGATGTCGGTGTCATCCGGCGCGACGAGGCCGCCGACGGTCCGCCCGTAGGGGTGAACCGCGACGATATCGGCGCCCTCGGCGCGTTCGCGGGCCGTCGAGATGTAGTCGATGTCGATGAGGTCGGCCTCGCCGTCCTGCAGCCGGGCCTCGACGGTCTCCATGCCGCCCTCCAGCGCGTCCGAGACCAGTTGCACGTCGAGGTGGAAGCCGTGCTCGTGGTCGAGGCCGAGGCGCTTCATCGTGTAGAGCATGTACCGCGGGCTGCCGTTGTGCTCGAAGCGCGCGCGCATCACCGGCAGGTCCTCCCGACTCCCGTGGTGGGCGTCGAGGGCCGCCTGCTGGGTCTCGACGTTCATCGCTCGCCCCCGGCGACGATAGCCCGGATGTCGGCGTCATCGGCGACGAGGCCGCGTTCCTGCATCCAGTCGAGATGCGCGCCCAGTTCCTCGCGGTCGGCGAGTTCCGGCGTCTCGTAGGCCGGCACGTCGATGTCCGCCCGGAGGGAATCGACGTCCACGTCCTCGAAGAGGTCGGGGGCGACCGACTCGTCGGCCCGGAGCATCGAGAGGTACTCCTCGCGGAACGCGGCGGGGTCGGCGTTGATGTCCTCGACGGCCCGCGAGTAGCCCCTGAGGAAGGCGGCGAGTTCGTCGTCGCTCAGTCCGTCGCCGCCGACGACGCCCATGTGGTTCTCGAACTCCATGACGCGGCGGAACCCGAGGTGCTCGGCGAGCGTGCTCTGCGGTTCGAGGAGGGTGACGGCGTCTACCTCCCCTTCGCGCAGGGCGCGCAGGCGGTCGGTCGGCATCCCCTCGTGGACGAGGTCGATGCGGTCGGCGGGGACGTGTTCCTCCAGCGCCCGCATCGCCGTGTACTCCTGTCCGGTGCGCTTGTTGATGCCCACCGGGACGTCGGCGAGGTCGGCCGGCCCCTCGACGTCGTCGCGGCGGGTGAACACCGCGTAGGGCTGGTCGGCGAACGTCCCCTTGGCGACGACGCGCCCGTCGCCCATCTCCCAGGTGCGTTTGAGCGACTCCCACTTGCAGACGGGGTAGACGTCCACGTCGTAGTCGCCGGTCAGCGTCTCGTCGGCCGGGATGTACTTCCAGTCCACGTCGCTTCGCTCGCGTTCGACCAGTTCCACGTCCAGTCCCTCGTCGGCGAAGTACCCCCGCTCGCTCGCCACTCGCTGGGGCAGCATGAACGAGAAGGGGAGGTGGAACAGCCGAACCGTGCCACTATCTGTCATGACAACTGTGCACTACCCCCGGCCACACTTAAACATACTGCAGGAACTTTTATACGGGTACGCCAGCTGACTGACAGATGCTACCATGTACCGCGTCACCGAGGACGATAGAGAACCGGCCGAAGTCGCGGAAGCGGTGTTCCTCTCCGACCTCGCGGCCGGCGAGCGGGCGTCGATGAAGCACTGGCGGGTCGAACCGGGCGCGCGTCTCCCGGTCCACGAACACGACAACGAGCAGATCGGCTTCGTCATCAGCGGGACGCTGACGGCCATCGTGGAGGGTGAGGAAGAGCAGCTCGAACCGGGCGACTCCTACGCTTTCCCGAGTGGCGAACGCCACGGCGCGGAGAACCGGGGGGACGAACCCGCCGTCGGCATCGGCGTCCTCAGTCCGCCCCGCGAGGACCCCGACTGGGCGACGGAGCGGACCGAACCGACCCCGACGGGGTCCGACGACTGACTCCCCGCGGACCGACCCGTCGCGCCCTCACCCGACGCGGGACCGGGGGACGGTGCCGTCGTCGTCCCACCCCCGCAGTTCGTAGTACTCGTCGAGGGCGGCCTCGAAGCCCGGCAGGTCGTAGGGGAGGGTGTCGTCGGTCCGGTCGAAGCCCCGTTCGTTGTTGAACTGCCGTTCGAGGTCCACGACCCGCGCGCCCACCGCCTGCAGGTCCGCGGTGGTGGCGTCGAGCAGTCCGGCCAGCCGCTCTGCGTCGACGACGTCCCGCGAGAACCGACAGCAGATGGCCGAATCGAGGACTGCGTTCCGGTTCTCCGTCTCGACGAGTCTCTCGGGTTTCCCCTCGAACCCGGCGGGGTCGAGGGCGTCCTCGGGGGCGACAAGCGGGTACTCGTAGACGTACATGCTCCCGTAGAGGTGGTCGGCCCCACGGTTCGACGTGGCGAACGCGAGTGCCTGCCCGTTGAGCGCCCGGCCGTCGTGGGCGGCGAACTCCATGCCCTTGGCCGTCCA
>CAYYSW010000159.1:1577-6372 GCA_964474395.1 uncultured Halobacteriales archaeon | reverse complement strand
ATACCGTCGGGTCGACGGGTCGGGAGAAAAGAACGGTGTTCGGGTGCCGGGACGCGGTTGCCCCGCCCGACACTCGGCAATCTGTGGTTCCGGTCAGCGACCCGCGGGCCGGCCGGTGGTCGTCACGATGCGTTCGCCGCGCGCCCACGCGCCGATACCGCCGCCGACCGCGCCCGGGATGGCCGCGATGACGACGAACAGGGCGCCGACCAGCAGGACGCCGAGGCCGAGGACGCCGCCGACGAGGGTGCCGAGTACCGAGAGCACCGCGACGACGACGATGACGCCGAGCGAGGAGGCGATGCCGCCGTTGAGCGCGCCGTTACCGAACGACCCGCCCGCGATGTAGCCGGCGACGAGGCCCGCCAGCAGGCCGGTCAGCCCGAACCCGATGGAGGGCAGCGTCGCGTCGCTGAACGGGAGGCCCATACCGCTGATGATGCCGACCAAGATGGCCGTGGCGACGCCGTAGAGGACCGCACGCATATTTAATCCCATAGCGATACCCCTAGAGGACTCGCGAGGGGATAAACCCGTAACCGTACTCCCTAGAACGATCCGACCTCGGAGCGGTCCCCGTTCGAACGGGAAGAACGCGGCGCTTATCCGCCACGGTGGGGTAGACGGGCGTATGTTCGACTCTCGCCCGGACCGCGACGCGGAGGTGGTGCTCCTCGGGCGCTCGAACGTCGGGAAGTCGACGTTGATGCGCGAACTGACGGGCCACACGTTCAACACGGGCCGGAAGCCCGGCGTGACCCGCCAGCCCAACCACTACGACTGGGCCCCCGAGGACTTCGTGCTGACCGACCTCCCCGGCTTCGGGTTCATGGAGGGGGTCCCCGAGGAGCACCGCGAGGAGATCAAGACCGACATCGTGCGCTACCTGGAGGAGTACGCCGAGCACATCCTCGTCGGCGTCCTCGTCGTCGACGGCAAGAGCGTCATCGACATCATCGACCGCCACACGACCGAAGAGGAGATACCACACGACGTCGAGCTGTTCTACCTGCTGGAGGACCTCGGCATCCCGGCCGTCGTCGCCGTCAACAAGATGGACAAGGTCGACGACGAGGACGAACGGCTGGACGAACTCTGCGACCGACTCGGTCTGCTTCCCCCGTGGAAGCAGTGGCAGGACACCATCGCCCCCATCTCGGCCAAGCGCGGCAACATCGAGGCGCTCAACGAGGCCGTCCGGGGCCACCTCCACGACGCGAAGCGCGACGACCTGTTCAAGTTCTTCTGACCGACCGAGGGTTCAAGTGGGAAAGCGCGACCAGCGGTCCCATGCCCTGACTCGCCGCCCGGGACGTGCCGTGGATCCCCACATCACGGTAGCGCGACAGCACGTTCCGGTTCTTCCTCATCGCCGTCGCCTGTCCGCCACCCCTACTCGACAGTCACCACCACGTCGCCTGGGTCCCCGGAGACCGTCGCCCCCCGGACGAACGCCTCGTCGCCGAGCAACAGCACCACCGTCCCCCTCCCGACGGTCTCGATGCGGACGCTCCCGATTCCCGGCAGGTCGGTCAGCGTCCTGACGGCGGCGTTCCGGAACTCGCGGGCGTCGGCGGGCGCGTCCCAGCGGAGCGCCCACGCGTAGCCGACGCTGTCGTTGCTCCGGACGACGATCCGCCGGTCGTTGCCCCACCCGGCGGCGGCAGCGGCGGCGGCCGACTCGTTCACGCCGCCCGCGAGCATGGTCCGGACGAACGCCTCGCCCATCGTGTCCTGTCCGACGGCCGCGAACGGCGACCCGTCGGCTCGGACGTCCACCGAGAGCGGCCGCGCCGGCTCGGCGTCGGGCGACAGGCCGTGGATGACCTGCTCGCTCGTCGTGGGCGGGCGCTCGTACACCGCCGAGAGGTTCGCCGGCGAGTCGACCCGCTCGGCGACGTACTCGGTTCCCTCGACGTACCCAGCGGTCACGTACCGCTGGTAGCTCCCCGGCGGGTAGGCCGCTCGGACCGACGGGTACAGCGCCGAGTTCGGGCGGGTCTCGGGGAGATACCGCTCGACGTAGGCGTCCGCGGCGTGGACGGCCGCCCCTTCGAGGACCGCCCGCGTCACGAACCGCCCGTCGGTCGTGCTCGGGTCGACGGCCCGTCGGACTGCCGTGGTCCCGTTCGTGCGGAACTGGACGTAGTGGACGAACTCGTGGGCGAGGAGGCGCGCCGTCGCGGCTTCGGTCGGCGATTCCCCGGGGTAGAGGACGACGTTGCCGAGCGCCGTCGTGTAGCCGTTCTCGACGGTCGGCACCGGTTCGACCGGCTGGCGGGCCGTCACGCCAACGAACGTCCAGAACCGCGAAGGTGCGGCGCCGACGAGGGGTGCCGACCCGTTCCCGGCCGACGCGACGACGACCGACGCCGGCGGTTCGACGTCCGTCCCCAGCACCCGCTGGAGTCGCCCGAACACCCCGGTCGGGTCGGCCGGGAGCGACCCGTTCCGGACGGCGATAGCGTCGTCGCTCCCCGCTGTGGACGGGGACTCACTCACCGCCTCGTTCGGCCCGTCGCCGACTGGGAGGCCACAGCCGGCGAGGACGACGAGCGCCGCAAGCGCGACGGCGGCGTACCGGTCGGTCACGCCGATGCCATCGCCGTCGCGTTCGCGTCAGCCGTCGCGTTCGCGTCAGCCGTCGCGTTCCCGATGGGGACCGCCGTCGACGCCGCATCGGGGAGCGTCACCGTGACGGGCCGGTCGTATCCGCCGAAGTCGAGTTCGATGCGCTGCTGGATACGGAGTATCCGGTCGTTGTTCTGCGCTTGAACCGTCGTGCGTCCGGTCAGCGTCGTCACCGACCGGAGCGGCCGGTACGTCTCGGTGTCGACGTAGTACGTGACGTTGAGGCTCGTGACGTTCAGCTGTCCCTGCTGGGTCGCCCCGACGGTGTAGCCGAGTTCGCCGAGGCGCGAGAGGTCCGCATCGGCCCGCAGGACGTAGGCCTCGGTGCCGTTGACCGTCTCGGTCCCGGCGAGAGTCACGTCCGAGACGTCGAGGACCGCCCGCTGGCGGGTCAGCGTGTCGAAACGCGACCACTGGACGGACGTGTTGGCCGCGGTCGGGTAGCGGACCCACTCGGAGTCGAACTGGAGGACGTAGGCGTTGCTTCGCTGATAGAGCGTGTCGTTGACGTAGTAGGTCTCGACGACGTACGACTGACCCTGTGCGGACTGTGTCTGGTTGAGGTACGCCTCCCGGGCGGTGCGGTTGAACCGCCCCTCCGAGGTGCCGGCGACCGTCTGGTCGAGCGTCCCGGTGTACGTGGTGGTGACGTTGGCCTCGATGCGGTACGTCTCGACGGCGTCGATGGCGGCGAGCGTCTCGGCTTTGACCGCCGTGCCGTCGGTGGCGTTCCCGTCGCCGTCCGTCCCGTTGACCGGAGGTCCGTCCGACCCACCGGGGAGGAGGCCGTTACACCCGGCCGTGAGGACCAGTATCGCGAGGAGTACGGGGAGCAGGCGTCGCATACCCGATGAGTCATGGAGCCGGCACAAAACAGTTGTCGTACTCCGGGCTACCGCGGTCGGCCGCTGGCGACGCTGACGAACCCGAGGGCGTGTTCCTCGTAGCGCCGGTCGACAGTGGCCTCCGCGAGCGCCGCCCGCGCGTCGCCGACGCGCTCGTCGAGGCCGTCCCGGGCACGCCGTCCCGAGAGCGCCTGGCGGACCGAGTCAGAGAGCGTGTCGGCCGGCGCGCCGGCGCCGACGAACGCCCCGAACAGCGGGTTCGCGAGGGCCCCAACCGGGTGGCCGCTGCTCGTCCCGTCGAGCAGCGCCACCCGGCCGTCGGCCAGCGCACACCAGTCGGTCACCGCCCCGGCGGGGTCGGGGAGCATCCCGACGACGAACGACCCGAGGACTGCGTCGACCCGGGCGACCGGCGGGCGCGTCGCGTCGGCCTGCGCGACGCCGACGTTCGACCAGCCGCCGCGCTCGATGCGCTCGCGGCCCCGCTCGAGGAGCGGGCGGGTCAGGTCGACGCCGAGGACCCGCCCGCTTGGACCGACCCGCTCGCGGAGGAACGGGAGGTTCGCACCCGTTCCACAGCCCATCTCGACGACGGTGTCGCCGGGCGAGAGGTCGAGGGCGTCGACGGCCGCCCGCCGCCAGCGGGCCACGCCGGGTGCGGTGGCGATGACGTCGTAGAGGTCGGCGTACCGGCCGTAGAACGCCTGAACGGGGTCGCCGTCCGGGTCCCGTTCGCGCCCGCTCACAGTAGCTCCCTGACGACTTCGGCCGCGCTCGCCGCGTCGTCGGCGAGGACGTACACCACGGGTTCGATGCCGAACCCGCCGGTCTGGTAGAGTACGTCCACCTCCGGGTTCGCCTCGACGGCCGCCGTGACGCCCGTCTCGACGGCCACCTCGGGGTCGAACGCGGCGGTCGACAGCCCCTGTCCGGTCAGGTCCTCGACGACCGCCTCGTCGTAGCGGACGTTCACCGCGGCGCGGGCGTCGCTGCCGCCGGCCCGGGCGGCGAGCAGGACGCCCGCGACGTGCTCGCTGACGCCGAACTCCGGCTCCCCGGGTACGGTCGCCCGCCCTTTCACGTCGAGGATGCGACCGGGGACGCCCGCCACGTCGTCGATGCCCGTCGCGTCCGGGAGACACTCCACCAGGTTCGACCCGACGGCGGGGATGAGCGCGGCGAACCCGCTCGCGTTCTCGAGGATGCGGAGCCCCCGCCGGACCGACGCTAGCGCGCGTTCCGCGGCGCGGACGCCGCTGTCGGCGTCGTGGACCGAGAAGTCGCCGTCGTACTCAGAGAGCCCGGGCATCGACCGCTCG
>CAYYSW010000159.1:0-1567 GCA_964474395.1 uncultured Halobacteriales archaeon | reverse complement strand
GCATCGTCGCCAGCAGGTCCCCGCGTTCCAGTTGTCGGACGAGCACCTCCGCCTCGACGAGCGCCTGCACCCGGCTCATCTCGCCGGACGCCAGCCCCTCCCCGATGCGTGCGACGAGGTCCACGACGCGTTCGTCCGCCAGCACCTCCTCGCGGCGCTCGACGTCGCCGTGGGCGTACTTCGAGACGGCGCTCTGGGAGATGCCGAGCAGCGCGGCCACCTCGTTCTGCGTGAGGCCGCGCTCCCGGAGGTCCTCGGCGAGCATCGAGCGGAACGTCGGCAGGAACTCGTCGACGACCACCTCCTCGATGAACTTCACCGGTCGGCCTCCGGGGTGATGTCGGCGGTGCGTGGCGACCCCTCCCCCGTCCTCATTGCTCGCCCCCGAACTCCCGGTCCCCGCCCAGCCGCGAGGCCTGTGGGCCGGCTTGGTCCTGGTACTTCGACCCCCGCTCGCTCCCGTAGGGCCGCTCCGCGGGGGAGCTTAGTTCCGTGAACGTGAGCTGTGAGACGCGCATCCCCGGCGTGAGCGCGACGGGCGCCGTCCCGAGGTTCGACAGTTCGAGGGTTATCTGCCCGCGGTAGCCGGGGTCACAGAGCCCGGCCGTGCTGTGGACGACGATAGCGAGGCGACCCAGCGAGGAGCGGCCCTCGACGTGTGCGATGAGGTCCGGGGGAATCTCGACGCGTTCCTTGGTCGTCCCGAGGACGAAGTCGCCGGGGTGGAGGATGAACTCCTCGCCCTCCTCGACGATGCGCTCGGAGACGTACTCGTCTATCTCGCGTTCGTCGTTCGGATGGATGTACGGGATGTTCGTCCGGCGGAACTCGAGGAACTCCCGGCCCAGCCGCAGATCGACGCTCGCCGGCTGGACCTGCAGGTCGGGGTCGTCGAGCGGTTCGACGACGAGGTCCCCCTCCCCCAGTCGACGGAGGATGTCCGCGTCCGACAGTATCATACCGGAGAGAGGCGCCGAAAGCACCCTAAAACTTCGCTCTCGGACTCGCTCAGGTCAGCGTGGTGACGAACGTCACTGTGCCGACGACGAGCGCGACGAGCAATGCCGCGTCACGGCTCACGTTCCGCGCGTGGTGCATCCCGTGGTAGTAGACGTAGCCCTGGCACGCCGTGGTGAGCGCAGCCCCGAGAAGCACGACCGAACCCTGGATCGCCGCGGAACGCCGCCACCTGTCGTTCGAGGGCGGCCCCGCTCGCAGAGGCGTCGAACCCGCCGGCGACCGCCAGCGAGTCGCCGAAGCGACCCTCGCCGCCCGCGAGGGCGGTCAGGAGGTGCATCCCGACGCCGCCACCGACCCACCCGGCCAGCGAGACGACGAACGCCGTCAGGAGTTGCCCACGGACGGCCTCCCAGACGAGTGAACTCGCCGCCGCCTCGCGGGTCGCCGGTTCGTCGCAGCCGTCGGAGAGCGGTGAGTCGGGGTCGTCGCTCTGGTCCTCACAAACCCAGTCGGGCGGTCGGTTCTCGTTGTCGACGGTGACGGTCGTGCCCTCGACCCGCTCCGCCAGCGCTTTCACGGCGGTTTCCCGAGAGAGGGTATGAAACAG
>CAYYSW010000158.1:0-6414 GCA_964474395.1 uncultured Halobacteriales archaeon | reverse complement strand
AGGAGCCCTGTCCGGCGGACGACTGCGACAGCGACCGGGCCTACTACGAGATGATACCGAAACCGGGCGGCTCCTACGAGGTTCGTCTGTTCACCTGCGTCGAGTGCGGCCACAAGTGGCGCGAGTCGTGACGGCGCAGCTCGCGACCCCCGCCGCTTACATGTCCACAGACCGCCACCTCAGGCTCTCAACTCCCGGGGGTACTCGGTCATCGATCTCTCGTGGAGCCGTCTCAGAGCATCGAGCCGGGCCCAATCGTGTCCTCTGCCGGGCGACAGGCTTTTGTGTGGCTTGTTACCTACTATCATTACTATGCTCGACTCCCTGCCCGACTCCCACCCCCGTGGCGTCCGTGCCCTGCGGAAGGGCCTGGAGCGTGCGCTGGTAGAGTGCTCGAACTGCGGGTTCGAGGACGCGGTGCTCCACAGCGAGTGGCGCGCGCGACTGGAGACCGACCCGCGCAGCGGGCACATCCGCTACCGACTGCGCTGTCCGGACTGTGCGGGCGAGGAGGTCGTCGAACTGAACCTCTGAGTTCAGACCCAGCGGACCGACCCGCCGAGATCCAGGGACGGGTCGCCGTGGCGGTAGGCCTCCGCCGACCCGTTGGGCCGCAGGCGGTAGACGATGGCGGGCGTGTGGGCGACGGAGGGTTTCTCGGCGCGGACGGTGTTCCACTCGTCGTCCCGGAACGACGAACAGTCCACGAGGAGCAACGCGTCCGGGTGGGCGTCCAGCTGGTCCTCGGTCTTGGCGTCGGCCGTCGCCCGGAGCGCCGCGATGGGGGTATCGACGCTCCGGCGGGCCGGCGGTCGCGGCCGGGTGACCTCGACGAGGACGTCCCCCGACCGGGGGAGATCCGACATGGGCGTCTCGCGGACGCCCCTGCCGACGACGAAGTCCAGCGCGTGCCCGCTGTCGAGGTCGACCTCCGGGAGGAACTCCAGTCCGGACTCGTAGAGCAGCTTCGCGGCGTGGAGTTCGGCCATCGCCGCGCCCATGCGGACGACGTCGACGTGGGGGCTGGTGCCGAGTTTCCCGGCCATCACCTCCCGGTAGGGGTCGAGCGCGCCCGTCGAGAGGAACCCCTCGTAGAACTCGAGAACCCGGTCGCGGTCGGCGTCGGGGAAGCCGGCGGCGTGGTCGCGGAAGAACGCCCGCGTGCTCTCGCGGCCGTCCTTCGAATGGAAGACGGGGAGGAAGTACCAGCTGACGTGCCGGTAGTCGGCGAGCCAGGGGTCCTGTTCGCGCAGGTCCGCCAGCAGTTCCCGCTGTGCCCACCGCGCGATGGCGTAGGGAACCTCCTCGAAGCCGAACTTCTCGGTGCGCCAGAGCACCTCCGGCGTCTCCGTGTTACCCAGCCAGTAGGCGACCGGCGCGTCCCCGCCCTCGGTTCGCCAGGCGAACAGCGCGACGTCGCCGTTGTCCATATCGAGGCGGCGCGCGGCGTAGCCCTTCGGCGCGGGCGTGTCCGTCGGGGTCATGGTGGCGCCGAACCGTGAGTTCAGCGAGGCGTACAGCTGCTTGCGGACCCGCCCTTCGGACCACGTCTCGGCCGACCGGCGGAAACGGAGGGGACCTGCCACGTCCCTCCCTTCGCGGGACCGCGGGTAACGGTTACGACCACGGTTCGTGAGCACTCCCGAAACCGCCCGCCTGCGATTCATCACGGTCGACGGTGAACCTAACCGATAGTTTGAATACACGGAATTCACAAGAGTAGGTATACCATGTCAATGGGTGCCTATGACGAGGACGAACACGAGCGCCGCGAAGCCAAGTCCACCACCGTCGACACCGACTTCGACGACGAGCGCACCGAGTACCACGGGACCATCAAGTACGACTCGGGCGACTCCGCGGAGGCGCTCCTCGACCAGTTCAAGCGGATGAAGTCCCAGTAGTCTCCTCCTCACGAGTTCTGATCGTCAACAGCACCGCCGAGAGGCCCGTCACGCCCCAGACGGCCACGACGTGCCCGACGATGACCGCCACGATGACCGGCTGGTCGGTGACGAACGGCACCAGCACCAGTTGGGCGGTCGAGAAGGCGATGATCTCGACGTCCGAGCGCCGGAGCGCCCGTGCCGTCCGTCGGTCGAACCGGTAGCGATAGGAACGCCACAGCGAGACGACGCTCGCCCACCACGCCGTCCCGATGCGGTAACAGACGTCCCAGAGGATGAGCAACATCAGGTAGACGGCGAGGACGGGCGGCTCCGGGCCGAACAGCGACTCGACGAGCGACGGCCCGCCGCGCTGGGGGGCGACGACGAACAGCTGTGTCACCAGCGCGATGAACGCCAGCACCGCCAGCACCACCTCGATGGACGACCCGAACAGGAGCCGGCGGTACGCCTCCGGGAGCGCCTCCGAGCGAACGAGCGTCGAGATGCGGAGCATCTCCGCGCTCCCGAGCGCCGCGACGAGGACGGCCGCGCTGCCGGCGATCGCGGCCGTCCAGAGGTCGTAGTACCACGACGTCAGCAACACGCAGGCCTCGAACAGCGCCAGCTGGATGCCGAGGGCGAGCGGGCGGGAGACGTCGATGCCGGGGAGCGCCGAGACGATGCTCTCGTACACCCACGTCTCGCCGAACTCCACCGTCCCCCTGGCCATTCAGGCCGCCCCCTCCTGTTCGAGCCGATCGATCGGGCCGGACGTGGTCTCCTTACCGAGCGCCCGCCTGACGGCCGTCTCGAAGGGGGTGTGGTCGATGGGGACGAGCTCCTCGATGCGATAGTCGGTCACGACGACGGGGTTGCGCAGACCGTCGATGAGCGGCCGGGCGACGCTCGCCGAGACGTCGGTGACGAGGCCGATCCAGTACGAGGAGATGCGGGGGGTCAACACGGGGACGCCGACGATGACCGGCTCGTGTCCCCAGGAGATGCGTGCGGTCGCACGGAGTATCTCGCGGTAGGTCAGCACCTCCGGCCCGCCGATCTCGAAGGTCTCGCCCGCCGTCTCGGGAACGTCGAGGGAGCCGACGAGGTAGGCGACCACGTCGGCGATGGCGATGGGCTGGCACTCCGTCTCGACCCACGTCGGCGTCAGCATCAGCGGAAGGCGCTGTGCCAACTGGCGGATGACCTCGAAGCTCGCGCTGCCGTCGCCGATGATGATGGCCGCACGGAGCGTCGTCAGGTCGTAGTCGCCCTCCGCGAGGATGTACTCGACCTCCCGGCGGGACTTGAGGTGCTTCGAGAGCTGGTCGCGGTCGTCGCCGAGGCCGCCGAGGTAGAACACCCGGCGGATGCCCGCCTCGCTCGCCGCGTGCGCGAAGTGCCGGGCGGCCCGCCGGTCGTGCTCGGCGAACTCGTCGCCGCTCTCCATCGAGTGGACGAGGTAGTACGCCGCCTCCACACCGTCGAGGGCGTGCTCGAAGCTCCCGAGTTCGAGGAGATCCCCCTCCTTCACGGTGACGCCCTCCGGGGGGTCGTAGCGCGAGGCGTCGCGGACCAGTGCGACGACGTCGTGGCCCGCTTCGAGCAGGGCCGGGACGAGTCGACCGCCGACGAACCCGGTCGCACCGGTGACGAGGACACGCATACCCGAACGGAGGGGGGGAACCCGCTTAACTCCCGTGCCGGCCCGCGGTCCCGCCCGTCGTCGCCCTCAGCCGCTGAAGGGGTCGAACGGGAACCCCGGCGGGACGGTCGGCGCCTCGCTGTCGCCGCGTGCGGCCGCCCGTCCGGTCCCCTTCGGGTCGTCGGCCAGCTCCGGGTACTCCTCGCCGGCGAGCGGGATGTCGAAGTAACTGTCCGCGTCCACCGACGAGAGGTGGGGGTCCTCGGCGAGCGCCCGGAACGTCTCGAGGAAGCCGACCCGCGAGGCCTCGACCTTCTGGCCGTAGGCGCGTGAGCCGACGGAGTCCGACTGGCCCGATATCTCGTAGAGCATCCCGGCGGCGCCGGTCCGCGGACAGAGCGCGTCGAGGTACGACCCCCACAGCGTGGTGTAGCCGTAGCGCGTCACCGACTCGAAGTCGTCCCACGGACCGGTGGCCTCGTCCAGCCGGTCGCGGACGAGGCGGTTCAGCCGGAGCGACCGCGTGCTCGTCTCCTCATCGATGAAGGGGTTGACGGCGTCCTCGATTGGTCCCTCGCCGTCGTAGAACGGCGCGTTCTCGAGGTACGAGGGACCGAAGGCGGCCATGACGCTCATGACCGAGGGGACCGCCGGGTCCGTGTCGGGGACCGTCGGGATACCCTGGTGGTGGTGGGTGATGGCGTAGTCGGGGTCGGCCTCCATGAACGACCGCGTCACCGCGCGCACCTCGGGTGCCAGCCGCAGGCCGCTGCGCTTCAGCGTGTAGCCCTCGTAGGGCATGTCGAGCTGCCAGCGGGTCTCGCCGTCGGCCTGGTAGTGGTCCCACCAGCCCTCGGGGAGGTGGTCGGCGTTCCCCTTGCCCTTACCTTTGCCCTTCCCTCCCAGGTCCTCCCGGAGGTTGAAGTCGCGGTTCATGTCGTAGCCCGCGGGCGGGTCTGGTGCGGCGAAGGGGTGGTCGTCGCCCTCGGCGTAGTGGTAGTACGGCTCGTGGCGCGACTCGTCCTCGGACCACGGCTGGGTGTTCTGCCGGCGGGTGATGCGCTCCTCGTCGCCGTCGTCGTCCGTGTCCCAGCCGAACATCGCGCCGTCGGGGTTCACCCGCGGGACGACGGTGACGCTCAGTTCACTCAGGACGTCCTCGAAGCGGTCGGGCTCGGCGGCCATCTGCCGGAGGACCAGCAGGATGCCGTCGGTGCCGGCGGGTTCGTCGCCGTGTATCTGCGTGATGAGGTGGACGTTCGTATCACCCTCGCCGAAACTGAGCTCCCAGATGGGGGTGTAGCCGCCGGCCGACCTGCCGATGCGTCGGAGCGACAGGAAGTCGGCCTCGGCGTTCAGGCGGAGCAGCCGGTCGGTCAACTGCTCGTTGGTCAGGTAGGCGTTCGGATTGGGCGGTTCGTCGTCGCCGTCGCCGGCGGCGACACCGGGGAGGCCGGCCGCCGCGACGAGACCCGTCGTCGTGAGGAACTGTCGTCGGTTCATGAGTTGGTGTGCCCTCACGTGGGAGGACGACCCGGAGTTCTCGACGACCCCAAATCAATCTACTCGTACGACGTCGTCGCGTGAATTTAGTCGATGTTCAGAGGAAAGGATTCCACCTGTCGGTCTGGTCGGGGAGTGCGTACCCGGGTGGCGCCCGTGTGCGGGGGGAGGGGCAAGCGGCGGGCGTCACCCGGGCCGAGGGAGCTGTGTGGCGGCCCACGCCGCCACGATGGTCGCCCCGGCAGGGGAACCGGGGCGAGGGTGAAGGGAGGGAAGGGGGGACCGGCGGGGACCGGTCGGGGCCCGGAACCGAAGTCCGGGCGGCGACCGGCACCAGTTCGTACCGTCGGAGATGATAAACCCCTGCCGGAGCATCAAACGCGGGTTTTACCGTCAGCGCTTCGACCGGTTCCCGGGGCGGCACGTTGACGTGACCGGGTCCCGTCCGGTGGGTATGGCGACCGAACCGTGTGACGCCTGTGGGAAGTCGGTCCGCATCGCCGGCGGCATCGCCAACCTCTGGTCGTTCGACCAGGGACCGACCGCCGGGATGACCCTCGAA
This sequence comes from uncultured Halobacteriales archaeon, assembly GCA_964474395.1. GTDB lineage: Archaea > Halobacteriota > Halobacteria > Halobacteriales > Haloarculaceae > Halomarina. The sequence continues at coordinate 818 of CAYYSW010000158.1, read as the reverse complement.
CTGGCCGACGGGTCGGAGTTCTTCCTCTGTTTCGAGTGCATCGAGCGACTGCCCGACGACCGGGACGTCACCGCGGCGGACGTGGCGGCGTTGCCCGGCGACGGCTGACCCACTCGCCGTCCGGTCGGCAGGTTTACGCCGCCAGCACCGCACCTCTCTCCCGTGAACCCCGCCCGCATCGAGGAGGAGTTCCCCGCGCCGTCGTACCGCGGCGCACAGGAACGGGCCCTCCGCGACATCCGCGCCGCGTTCGAGGCGGGCAACGACGTGGTCCTCGTACGCGCGCCGACGGGCAGCGGGAAGTCCCTGCTCGCGCGAGCCATCGCGGGGTGCGCCCGCCGGCCGGGGGAGGCCGAGGCCAACGAACCGGTCGGGGCGTACTACACCACCCCGCAGGTCTCCCAACTGGACGACGTCGCGAGCGATGCCCTCCTCTCGGACCTCTCGGTCATCCGCGGGAAGGGCAACTACTCCTGTATCCTGCCGGGCGAGACGACGACGCCCGTGGACCGAGCGCCGTGTGCCCGCGAACGCGGGTTCGACTGCCCCGTCAGGCACCGCTGTCCGTACTTCTCGGACCGCGACATCGCCTCGAACCGGAACATCGCGGCGATGACCCTCGCGTACTTCATGCAGATGGCCGGGTCGGACGTGTTCGGGATGCGCGACGTGGTGGTCATCGACGAGGCCCACGGCCTCGCGGAGTGGGCCGAGATGTACGCGACGGTCGACCTCAGTCCCCGCCGGGTGCCGGTCTGGGACGACATCGACGTCCCGAATGTCACGGCGGCGACGGGCGACGAAGTCGAGGGTGCCGT
>CAYYSW010000157.1:2276-6420 GCA_964474395.1 uncultured Halobacteriales archaeon | reverse complement strand
ACACCCTCGCCGGGCGGACCCACGGGTTCGTCGGCGCGGACGTCCGCACGCTGGCGACGGAGGCGGCGATGGCCGCCCTGCGGCGGTATCGCCACGACCTGGAGGCGCGCGAGCGCGACGGGGGCGAGGAGAGCGAGGGAGCGGACGAGGGAGACGGGGACTCGCAGTCCGCGTCGGGCGACGAAGACGGCGACAGGGATGAGGACGGGACTCCGGAGCCCGAACTCTCGGTGACGCGGGCGGACTTCGAGTCGGCGATGGCCGTCGTCGACCCCAGCGCGATGCGCGAGTACGTCGTCGAGACGCCGCTGACGACGTTCGATGACGTGGGGGGACTGGAGGAGGTGAAGGCGACGCTCCGGGAGACGGTGATGTGGCCGCTGTCGTACGAACGGCTCTTCGAGGCGACGAACACGAGTCCGCCCTCAGGCATCCTGCTGTACGGCCCGCCCGGGACCGGCAAGACCCTCCTCGCGCGCGCCATCGCCGGGGAGAGTCAGGTGAACTTCATCCACGTCGCCGGGCCGGAGCTCATCGACAAGTACGTCGGGGAGTCCGAGAAGGCGATCCGGGAGGTGTTCGACCGCGCGCGACAGACCGCGCCCACCATCGTCTTCTTCGACGAGATCGACGCCCTCGCCGGCAGACGCGGCGGCGAGCAGGACGTGACCGAACGCGTCGTCTCCCAGCTCCTGACGGAGCTCGACGGGCTCCAGGACAACCCGAACCTCATCGTCCTCGCGGCGACGAACCGCTACGAGGCGCTGGACCCGGCGCTCCTCCGCCCCGGCCGCCTCGAGACCCACATTGAGGTGCCGCTCCCCGACCGCGAGGCCCGGCGGGCGATCCTCGCGGTCCACGCCGACGGGAAGCCACTGGGCGGCGACGTCGATCTCGACGCGCTGGCCGAGCGGACCGAGGGCCGGTCGGGGGCGGATCTGGAGGCGCTCGTGCGGCAGGCCTCGCTACGAGCGATCAGGGAGGCGGCCGCCGAGCACGGGCCGGCGGCCGCCAACGAGCGCGCCGAGGAGATCAGGATCTCCCGCGAGCACTTCGAGGCGGCCCTCGAGAACGACTAGTCGGCCTCCAGGGCGTAGCTCACGCCGACGACGTACAGCACGGCGAACCAGGCGAACCCCGCGTACCCGGGAACCGCTGCGAGGACCGACAGGTACGCCTCGCAGAACGCTGCCAGCAGCGACGAGTGAGCGACGGTCGACGCGCTCGCCAGCACGAGGAGACCGACGACGGCGACGACGACCCCAGTCGAACTCCGGCTTCGGGACCAGTTCATACATGGGAAGAATACATAAATGAATAAAGTCCTATTATTTGTGAATTAATACGGTCAAAGGGGAAGGCGAGGAGGAGTCACGTCGGGGAACCGATCGCTACCAGGGCGGCCGACGAACCGGTTAAGGTAGGAATTACGGATCGAACTAACTGACGATCGGACTCCGATCGAACCAGCAATTTTTACCTGTTTAACATTGCCGATTATAATAGTATTATGCGCAATCTCCTGTTCATAATTATATGGCTTTCCGATCACCGCTCAGTCGAGAGATGTGTTATAAGTCCAATTGGAGCGCAGTTCGGTTGAAGCTGATCGGGTCGGGCGGGCCCCGGACAGAGGAGTGGTGGCGATGACCGGGGACCCGAACGACGATCCACGGAAGGTCGCGCGTCGGCGCTTCCTGCAAGCTGGTGTCGGTGCCCTCGGCGCCTCGGCGGCGCTGAGCTGGCCCGCGGGCGCCCAGACCCCGGGAACCGGATGGACGGAGATGTCGAGCCAGGGGAACGGGGAATTCACCTACCAGTACGACGCTCCGGCGCCGATCGACCCGGAGGGGCTGCTCGGGACGGTCCAGTATCGGGTACTCGCCGGCGGGCAGGAGGTGCTCACCGCCGACCTCGAACTGGGGATCGACCCTAACGGTCGGAACTTCGTCTTCGAACAGGAGGACGGCCCGGCCCGATTGCGCGGGGTCGTCGTCTCGCAGGACGGCCAGGTCGCGGTCGATTTCAGCGGGACGAACCTCACCGTCGGCGCGCGGTACGCCCTGACGATCGAGGCCGACGGGATCGACCCAATCGTCGTCGACTTCGTCGCGAGCGGGGAGGACGGCGTCGCGATCGGAACGCCCGAGGAGGGCGACGGCGAGACCGTCTACGGCCCGACGGAGGCTCCCGCCGGATTCCCGGAGGAGAACGAACTCACGCTGACGGTGAGCGGGACGCTCCCCGGAGGGGAGTCGACCGGCGAGTTCGACATGAACAACGTCAGCGGGCCGAACCCCACGGAGGAGGCCGAACCGCCCGCGGGGGAGACGCCGTCGTTCACGGGCGGTGGGTACACTCTGACGTCGCTCGCCCCGCTGGCTGAGCCGGTCGGCGATGGGACCTTCGAGGTGGAGATCGTCGGCGGACAGACCCGCGAGTTCCGCGTGTCGGTCGCTCCCAGCACCGACGTTACGGTCCAGATCAACATCACGACGGAGGAACCCGAGCGGCCTCCCGTCCCGACGGAGAACTGGTTCCCCCTGGAGTACGACTCCGGGACCGGCCGGTTCGAGGGCCAGTGGTTCGCGCCCGGAACCGCCGACGCCGAGGGGCTGCTCGGCGGCTTCTTCATGCGCGTCCGGGACAGGCGCATCGACGCCAACAATCCGCCGGTGGTTGCCGAGTTCGAGGCCGAACTCGGAATCGACCCGCCGGGCCGGGAGTTCAACTTCTCCGGGCGGGACGGCCGCGCGCAGATCCGCGGAGCAGTCGTCGTCTTCGAGGGACAACTCGGCATCGCCATCCGGGGCGATCAGCTCCCCGGGGCGAGTTACACCTTCACCGCCGCCCCGCCCTCTGGAGACCCCGTCACGCTGACGCTGCGGACCGACGACCGGGGCCGCATCTCCGGGGGGTACGGGCCGGCGCCCACTGACTTCCCCGAGGACGAGAGCGAACTCACGCTGTCGGTCTCCGGCGAGGGCTTCGAGGAGAACAACGTCGAGGGACCGGGACCGATCCCGCCAGCCGATCCCGTCGATCCCGCGCCGACAGTGATCCCTGCCAACGACGCCTCCGGAGTCGGACTTACGGTCTTCGATCCCGAGGTCGAGGAACTGAACCCAGGTTACGAGGTCGAAGTAGTCGGCGACGATGTCTACCCCATCTGGGTGGAAATTACCGAACAAGGGGGCGACGGGACGTCGGTCCTCCGCGGGGACGACGTCGTCGTGGAGTGGCAGGCCATCGCCGGCGGTGAGGTGCTCGGGCCGCCGGGTCCGGAGACCCAGCCGCGCCCCGAACCGGGGACCTGGTACCCGATGCGCGACGAGGCCGACTCGAAGCTCCTCGCCTGGCAGGCGCCCCCGGTCGTCAACCCGGCGGGCGCAGAGGGGACCCTCTCGGTCCGTGCGGTCGACGGCGATCGGACCGTTGTCCGGTTCGACTCCGAGGTGACCGTCGACCCCGACGCCCTGGAGTTTGACGCCCGGAGCGCCACGGAGGCGCGAATCACCGGCTCGTTCGCGATCGAGGCGACCAACGACGGTCGAGTGATCGGAGCGGAGATCAGCGGCCGAGACCTCGCTCCGGGCGAGCAGTACACGGTAACGTTCACCGGCCAGGGGAGCGACCCTAGCAGGCCGTTCTCGATCACCGAACAGGCAAACGGCGACGGAGAGTTCTCCGTCCAGTTCGGACCGCGCGCGACCACACTCCCCCTCGACGAGTCGCTCGTGTCGGTGTCGGTGTCGGGACCGGGATTCGGCGACGACACCGAAATCGAGTTCGAACCGCTCCCCCCCGTGCCCGACGAGACGCCGATCGCTGTACGCAGCGACGACGGCCAGTACATCCTCTGGCTGCTCGAACCGGCCACGTCCGGAACCGTCGGGTCGCTCTCGACGCTCGTGTTCGGTGGTGACGTCGTCCCGTTCCGGACGAAAGTGACCGACGCCTCGCTGGGGACCGGCGCGACGGCCGACCAGGTGCTAGCGGCCGACGCCGCGCCGCTCGCGGTAGAGTGGCGCCTCCTGCTGGAGGGGATCTCCCAGGCCCCGATCACGCTCTCGGCGCCGGAGCCACCGGCGGAGGAACCACCGGCGGAAGAACCGCCAGCAGAGGAACCACCGGCGGAAGAACC
>CAYYSW010000157.1:0-2176 GCA_964474395.1 uncultured Halobacteriales archaeon | reverse complement strand
GAGGAACCACCGGCGGAAGAACCGCCAGCAGAGGAACCACCGGCGGAAGAACCACCGGCAGAGGAACCGCCGATCGAGGAACCGCCGGCTCCCTCCCCAGGACCCCTGCCGGAGTTCACGGAACTGATCATCTCCAGTCGGAACATCCCCGGCACCGCGCGCTATCGGTTCACAGTCTCCGGAGCGGTGACCGCCGCGGCCTCCCCCCGCGGCGATCAGATCCTCGACGGCGGCACGACCGCCCAAGGTGCCGTCTCGACGGGGGCCGACGGCTACCGGTTCACCGGCGCGATCACGTCGTTCACCATCGACGACCCCGGCGCGGTCGAGATCACGATCAAGCGCCCCGGCGAGACGGAGTTCACCCCCGTGGACCCCGGGAGCTTGGCCCGGCCCGACGCTCCGGCACCGCCGGCGCCGACGCCGCCGTCGGGCGCTCCCCGGCCGGGACCGGAGCGGGCGCCGCCGGCGTTCAACACGATCGTCGTCTCGAGTCAGGACATCCCCGGCCACGCGCGCTACCAGTTCACCGTCGACGGACAGGTCACCGCGCTGCGAAAGCCCCGCGGCGACCAGGTGTCCAACAACGGGCGGACCGCCAGCGGCACGGTCTGGACGTACAGGGACGGCTACCAGTACGTCGGGACGCTGCTGAACTTCCAGTCGACGGCCCCAGTCGAGGTGTTTCTGAACGGCGTCCAGATCGACCCGAGCGCGCTGGGCGTCGGCGGGGGCGGCGGTTCGACGCCGACGCCCTCGCCGACGACGCCGACGGCGCCGACTTTCGAGAAGAAGCTCACCATCTCTAGCCGGAACATCCCCGGCGACTCCGCGTACGACTTCAGCGTCGACGGAGGGACGATCCGTTCCACGCGGACCGTCGGCGCCCGCGACCAGGTCATCGAGGACGGCACGCGGGCCGTAGGGAAGGTGTGGAACTATCTCGACGAGTACCGGTACACGGGGACGATCGACCGGTTCACCGCCACGAACCCGGACGCGATCGAGGTGTTCGTCAACGGGCGGCTCGTGCCGCTCAGCGAGATCGTCGGCAGGTGAAGTGAACTGAGCGTTCACGCTGACGCGGCCGCGGACGGCAGGCCGCCGGCGGAGGGCTGAGGCCTCTCGGTCCTCACGCTCAGTCCCAGAACGACTGCGTCCGGGCGTACCGTTTCTCCTGGCTGATGATGTCGCGGTAGAAGTCCTCCTCGTTCTCGCGGAGCTTCGAGATGATGCGCGCGGCGTTGTGCGGGCCGACGCCGCGGGCCGCGAGCGCCACGACGGCCTGCTTACCGTGGCTCTGGACGAGGTTCGCCGACTGGTAGGCCCGCCGGGTCATCTTCGCCTGCTCCTCGTCTTTCTCCTCGCGCCTGATGGCGTCTATCACCTCGTCGGCCCACGGGTTGAGCGCCGCGATGCGCGTCGACCCACAGTTCGGGCACTCGAGGTCGTCGGGGATGCGCTTGACCTGCTGTTTGCGCTGCCAGTCCTTGCAGTGCAGGCAGAACAGGAGCATCCGGTCGTCCCGGATGCGCTCCTTGACCGTCTCGATGACGCTCGCGTCGGCGTTCTCCGGCGCGAGCAGTTCCTGGCCAGACGACCGCCCGCCGGTCCCGATGGGGGTGCGTTCGCCGACGACGTCGATCGCGATGCGCCCATCCTGTATCCGACGGAGGACGTCGCTCGCCTCGGGGACCGCGAGGTCCTCGTGGAGTATCTCGCGGACCGCCTCGTCGTAAACGGGGGTGTCCCGGAGGGCCTCCAGCAGGCGCCCGCGACCGAACTGGTTCGAACTCGACCCCTTGCCACGCCAGCGTTTGAGCGCGCCGAACTTCGTCGCGACCTGCGCGAGCTTGAACTTCAGCGCGTCGGCGTTCTTCAGGCTCAACTCGATGAGCGCCTGCAGGTGGTCCGGGTCGGTGTCCTCCAGGACCTCGATGACGTCCGCGGCCCGGATGCCCCGGGGGACCTCCAGTTCGATGCGGTAGGGGTCTATCTCCATCCCGACCGAGGAGCCCGTCCGCTGGCCGATGAGCGCCGACAGGACGCGCCCGAGGGTCTCGTTTATCTTGTGGCCGAAGGCGGCGTTCAGCACCACGTCGCGGCCCTGGAACTCCACGACGACGCGGTCGGCGGCGGGCATCGCCATCGTGTGCCGTTCGACCTGCTTCAGCGC
>CAYYSW010000156.1:0-6423 GCA_964474395.1 uncultured Halobacteriales archaeon | reverse complement strand
CGCACGGAGGTCGTCTGTGCGAACTGCGGCGGGCACCTCGGTCACGTCTTCGACGACGGGCCCGACCCGACGGGCAAGCGCTTCTGTATCAACTCGGCGGCGCTGGATTTCGAGGGCGAGGAGTAGTCGGCCCCTCGGTTACGGGTCCGGCCACGTTTTCGACGGCGTCCGACGGCTCCACCGTCGGACAGGTCGAACGCGGAGCGTCCGACCGTGGGTCAGACTCGACGGATGAGCGCTTCTACAGCACCTCGGCGGCGCTGGACTTCGAGGGCCGAGGGGGAGCCCAACGGGCTCAGGCCGACTCGTCGCCGCCGCGGGCCATCGTCAGCCCCTCGGCCTCGTAGATGCTGATGAGTTCCGAGACCAGTTCCTCGTAGCTCTCGTCCTCGGTCCGGAGGGCGTCCAGTCGCTCTATCGTCTCCTCGCTGAGTTCGACCTGCGGCATGAGCGGTAGTTCGCCGCCAGAGTACGTAAATCCGGGTGCCCGCGCGGCGGGTCGCCGGCGGTCAGACCACGGGGAGCGTCCGACGACGCCCCGGCGGACGCCAGAGCGGCAGCGTCGGCTTCTCGAGGTCAGGTGCCTCCTCGTCGCGGTCCGGTTCGTCCGACGGGTACACGGGTACTGGCATGGCGGAACACCTCGGGCTCGCTAACACGACCCACGCAGGAAAGGTTTGTGGTTCGATACGACCCCGGGAGGCTCATGGGCCGCCCGCCCCGACGGCGGGCATGGACGGCGAAGGGACGTACACGCTGGTCGTCGAACTGGCCGACGCCGCGACCGTCGAGTTCGGCGCGGCCGGTACGCGCACCCTCGATGCGGGCTGGTACGCCTACGTCGGGAGCGCCCTCGGCCCCGGCGGGTTCTCGCGGGTCGAGCGCCACCGCGAACTCGCCATCGGGGACCGTGACACGCGCCACTGGCACGTCGACTACCTGCTCGGCCACCCCGCGAGTCGCGTCGTGGACGTCCACACCACCGCCGGCGCCGACGTCGAGTGTGCCGTCGCCCGGTCGCTCGCCGCGGCCGCGACGCCCGTCGCGGGACTGGGCGCCTCGGACTGCGCGTGTGACTCGCATCTCGTCTCCGCGCCCGACCGCGCGTCGCTCGTGGGGTCGGTCCGGGCGGCCCACGCGAACGCCCGAGGGTGACGGCGGCCCGACCGACGGCCTCTTCTCGCCGTGTCCCCGTCGTCCGGTAGTGACACTCGACCTCCCCGACAGCGCCCGGGTTCTCGTGGACGTGGACGGCACGCTCTGTGCGAACCTCCCCCGACTCGTCGAGTACATCGACGCGGAACACGGCGTCGCCATCGCCCCCGAGGAAGTGACGGAGTGGAGTTACCCCGTCGATGGGACGGGCAAGCACGTCGGCGAGCTCATCGGCGACGCGATGACCGACCGCCGGGAGTGGTTCCTCCTCGGGATGGACCCCATCCCGGGCGCCGCGGACGCCATGCGCTCGCTCTCGGCGGCGGGCCACGACGTCCACATCGCCACCCACCGCCCGAGCGAGAGCCATCCGGTCACCGAGCAGTGGCTCGCGGAACACGACATCCCCTACGACGCCTACGAGTACGACGTCCCGGCGAACAAGGGCCACCTGGACGGCGACCTCCTCGTGGACGACTACCACACGAACGTCGGGAACGCCCTCGCGGAGGGGAAGGCCGGCGCGCTCTTCCGCCAGCCCTACAGCGACCCCGCGGCATGCGAGGGCGCGCTCGTCGTGGACTCGTGGGCCGACCTCCTCGCGGCCGTCGAGTGACTCAGCCGAGGTAGTACTCTTCGAACTCGCCGACCGCATAGCGCAAGCTCAGCCCGCCCGCCAACCCCGCGAGCAGCGTCGTGAGCGCGACGCCACCGACGACGACGAGGACGGGCTCGACGCCGAGCATCGAGACGACGCTCTCCCGGACGAACGGCGTCCCGGCGACGGTGAGGGGAATCCCCGCGACGGCGAGCGTCAGCGAGTAGAGTGCGAACGCGAACAGGCTGGGAACGATGGCCTCGCGGCTGCGCGAGACGCGCACCGACTCCATCCGGGGGAACAGCGTCCCGATACCCGTCGCGAGGGCCGTCGCGGCCAGCGGGAGGACGACGCTTCCGACGACGACGGCGAGCAGGCCCGCCGGTTCGAGGCCGCTCAGCGCGCCCGCGACGCCCGCCGCGAGGAGCGTCAGCGGGACGCCGATGACCGCGCCCGCGAGACAGAGCCCGCCCATGAACGTCCGGCCGTCGACGGGGGTGGTGAGCGTCACCGGCAGGACCGGCCCCTCGTCGCCGACGGGGTTGAGCGTGAACGCCGCGCCCGTCGCCCACGCGCCGTAGAACGCCAGCAGCGGCGGGAGATGGGTCGGCACCGTCCCCGAGACGACGGCCTCCCGGACCGGCCCGACGAGCAGGAACAGGGGGTAGGCGACGTACATGAGCCGGATGGGGCCGCGCCGCGCGCGAATCCACGACTTGCGGGCGATACGCCCCATCCGCCGGGGGAGGAAGGCCACCGACCCGATGCCGGTCGACTCGGGTTCGTCGCCCTCGGGCTGGACCGGCTGGCTGTACCAGAGCCACGCCGCGAGCCAGCTACAGGCCCCTGCGAGGGCGGGAACGGCCACGACGGTGATGGCCGCGGCGCCGGCGGCCCGCAGGGGGGCGGCGCCGGGGGCCGTCCCGTACAGCGCGAGGTCGGCGAACCACCCCAGCGGCGTGTCCCCGACGGCCCCGATCACCGGCGCGAGGGCCGCGCCGGTCCGCTCGCTCGTGACGGCGGCGAAGTACGCCACGAACAGCACCGCGGCGATGGCCGTCTTGTACCGCGCCAGCGTCACCGAGCGGGCGACGGCGTTGCGCACGAGCAATCCGAGGGCGAACCCCGCGAGGACGCCGAGGACGAGCAGGGCCGCCAGCGCGAGGAAGAGCAGGGGGATCGCGACGGTCGAACCGGCCCCGAGGCCGAAGGCGACCGGCACCCCCAGCAACGGGACGCTCGCGATACCGAAGGTGACGGCCAGTTCCGTCAACAGGAGGCCGGCGACGGCATCGTGGTGGGCGACGGTCGTCAGCAGGCCGTCGGGGTGGACCGGCATCGCCGTCGTCTGGACCGCCCGCAGCGCGGTCATGAGAGCGACGAGCGTCGGGAGGCCCGCCGCGACGAGGCGCGCGCCGCCGACGGGGTCGGCGAACTCCCCGGCCGCGACGACCCCCCCGAAGAAGTACGCCGCGGCGACGCTCCCGAGCAGGAACACCCCGCCGAACAGCAGGGCGACGCCGATGGCGACGAGCTGCGTCCGCATCCCGAGGACGACCCGCCAGCGCCGGACGAGCTCGGTTCGGGCGACGCGGACCGCGTGGCCGCCGTTCATCGGGTGGTACCGGACTCGGATTCGAGACCGGTCCCGGCCTCGTCGCCGGGGGCCGACGCCCGCCCGCCGAGGCCGGCCGTCTGCGTGACCTCGAGGAAGACGTCCTCCAGCGTCCGCTCCCCGCCCGTCTCGGCCCGGCGCTTCAGTTTCTCGGGGGAGCCCTCGGCGACGAGGTCGCCGTCGAACAGGACGCCGACGGTGTCGGCGAGTTCGTCCACCACCGGGAGGATGTGCGTCGAGAGGAAGACGGTGGTATCGCCGGCCGCCAGGTCCGCGAGTGTGTTCCTGACGGTGCGGGCGGCCCGCGGGTCCAGCCCCGAGGTGGGTTCGTCGAGGAAGACGACGGCGGGGTCGTGGAGGATGGCCTGGATGATGCCCGCCTTCTGTTTCATCCCCTTCGAGTAGGTCGAGACGCGCTTGTCCGCATCGTCCGCGAGGTCGAAGCGCTCCAGCAGCGAGCCGATGCGCTCGTCGGCCTCCTCGTCGGGGATATCCCGCAGGCCGGCGACGTACTGGAGCTGTTCGCGTCCCGTCAGTTCGTCGTACAGCGGCGGCGTCTCGGGGAGGTAGCCGATGCGCTCCCGGACCGCGTCGCGGTCGGTGATGGAGACGCCGTCGATACTCGCGGACCCGGCGGTGGGCCGCAGGAGGGTCACGAGCATCCGGATGGTCGTGGTCTTGCCGGCACCGTTCGGGCCGAGGAAGCCGTAGACCGACCCCCTCCGGACCGCGAGGTCGAGCCCCTCGACGGCCGTCTCCGACCCGTAGCGCTTCGTGAGGGCCTCCGACTGGATGGCGAACGAGGACATTGCCGGGCCGTTGGTAGTCGAGTAGTAAAACGCTGCCCGTCGGTTCTCAGGGCCGGAGGACGCTCACCGCCCGGACCAGAACCGCTCCAGCCCCAGGTCGAGCATGTCGGGGCTGACGGCGCTGAACTCCTCGCGCTCGCGTTCGCCCAGCAGGTCGTTGACCGACCGCGGGGCGTCGGGGAGGTAACGCCGGTCCAGCAGGACGCGCACCCCCGCCTCCTCGGGGCCCCGGAGGACGCGCCCGAAGGCCTGTCGTGCCTTCCGGACCGCAGGCACCTGTACTGCCGTCGTGAACCCGACGCTCCCGCCCGAGGCGCCCGGGGGCGCGGAGCCGCCGGCCTCGCCGAACGTCCGGTCGTAGGCGTTCATCACCGCCTGCATCCGCGGCGTGGCGGTGTTGGCGTAGGGGACGCCGACGACGACGGCACAGTGCAGCCGGTCGCCGCGGTAGTCCACCCCCTCCGTGACGGTGCCCCGCGCGCTCGTGACGAGCACCCGGTCGACGCCGTCGCGCTGGAAGAACCGGTCGAGCATCTCGTCGGTCTCGCTGGCCTCCGAGGAGCGGTCCCGGAGGACGGGTTTCTCGACGTGGTCCCGGAGGTACTCGACGGCCCACTCCGCCTCGCGGTAGGAGGGCAGGCAGACGAGCACGTTGCCGTGCGACCGGGCGAGCGTCGTCATCGCCCCCGCGTAGGCCTGCCGGGTCCGCGTCATCTCCTCGTAGTCCGCGACCGGCGGGCCGCGATTGCGGTAGGTGAACGCCGGCAGGTCGGCGACCCACGACTCGCGGTTCTCCTCGGGGAACGCGAGGCCGTAGCTGGCCGTCTCGACGGTCCGCGGTTCGCCGTCGGGGGCCCCCTCCGCGTCCGACTCCGCCGCCGCGTCCGTCCCGCCCTCCTCGCCGCTGAGGACGTCCAGCCCGCTCACCGTCCGGTAGACGTCGAAGGGTTCGAGGGTCGCGCTCATCAGGACGCCGCCCCCGAGGTCGTCGAGGATGGCGGCGAGCGGGTCGCGCGGGATGCAGTTGAACAGCGTCAGGTCGGCGTTGTACGCCCCCGCCCAGTCGGGGAGCGTGGTGTCCGTCACGGCCTTCTCGGCGTACTCCAGTTCGAGCTCCCGGAAGTACGTCCCGCGGTCGGCGGTGCCCCAGTCGAACAGCAGGCGACCGACGCCGGCGCTGACGGGCGTGCGGTCGGTCTGTCCGTCGTTCTCGTGAATCTGCGCGGCGACGTAGCCGGCGTCGCGGGCCCGCGCCCAGATGTCGCCCGCGAAGCGCTCCTCGGCGGCCGCGGTCAGGCGGTCGGTCTCGACCGCCTCCGGGTCCCGCAGGGGTATCTCGTGGTCCGCCTCGGGCAGCGAGCCCTCGCGGAGCCGGCGCTGCCAGTCGCCGTACTCCTCGCCGAGGAACTCGCTCGCCTCCTCGTCGATGCGCTCGGCGACCCATTCGAGGAACGACCCCAGCGCAGCGAGGTCGCGCTCCGTGACGCTCTCGAACTCGCTCAGCGTCTCGCTCGCGTGCCGGCGGTGGGCCGCCGAGTCCGCGCCCGGTTCGCCGCCGGTCCCCGAGAGGTACTCGCGGGCGAGCGAGACGTCCCGGTGGGCGGTCCGGAGCGCGTGCAGGGAGAGGGAGTCCGACAGCAGGTCGCGCACCCGCTCTTCGAGCATGTGGGCCTCGTCGACGACGAGGAGGGTCTCCTCGTCCAGCACGCCCGCCTTCTCGTTGGTCAGCCGACGGGTCTTCGGGTCGAAGGCGTGGTTGTAGTTACCGACGAGCACGTCGGCGTCGGCCATCAACGAGGCCATCGCCTCGTGGGGACAGGTGCCCCGGCGGACAGCGGCGTTCACCAGCGACTCGGGCGTGAGGACGCCGTCCTCGCCCGCCGCGAAGTCGAAGGGGATCCACTCCTCGTCCGCGAAGAAGCGGGCGTAGAACGGGTCGAAGTACCCCTCGTCGCCCGCCGGCAGTTCCTCGCTGTCGTAGATGTCCAGTACGTCCCGGGTGTGGGGCGGGTCGGCGGGGTACGGCGCGCTCGCGCCCGCCGCCTCCAGTCGCGGGCCGTCGGTCTCCCGCACCAGCTGACAGAGCGCCGCGGCCCGGACGGGGTCGTACCACGGGACGTCCTCCTCGCGCTCCCCCCGGTGGTCGGGGCACTTCGGGTCGGCGTACGAGAGCCGGTCGCAGTCGCTCGCATCGCAGACGTCGATGCGGCCGTCGAGTGCCCCCGGCGAGACGTCGAGTTCGAGGC
>CAYYSW010000155.1:0-6450 GCA_964474395.1 uncultured Halobacteriales archaeon | reverse complement strand
TTGTTGTTCGTCTACAGTGTACTGGTCGACGAGCTGTTCGACCTGCTCGCGGCCCGGAGTGAGCGCAAGGAGGCGAGCGCTTCCTGCACTGACTCGGCGGGTCACGAGTCTGAGGACCTCGCGGTTCGGATCGACGAACTGACCGAACTCACCGACCGCGGGGTCAATCAGATGTCTACGCGCGAGTACCGGGCATCGATCTGGAACAGTTCGCCGAGCGACTACTGAGAACGGCGCCGGTCACGGGACTGACCGACAGCACGATAGTGTGCCAACTCGCCGGTCGAGGGGTGGAGCGTGCAGCGTGGGAGCGCGGACCCCGTGGTCGCCGGCCAACTCGTCGGCCAGCGACTCGGCGCCACCGGGCTGTACGCGAGCGATGACGACCGACTGCTCGCCCGTCGTCAGCATCGACCGGTCGACCGTAGGGACCGCCTGATGGCCCCGAGCTCCTGGAGCCGGTCGACCCGGTTCGACACAGTGGGTGCGGACCGACCGATCTCGTCGGCGATCTCCCGGAACGACCGGCGGGCGTCCTCCAGGAGGAAATCGAGTATCTGTCGGTCGAGGTCGTCGAACTCCACCACCGTCAGTCGGCGGCGGCTGCGCCCTCACGCATGTCCGAGGGGTCGCTCATGCCTTCCTTGACGCCGAACTCGACGAGGAGGACGTTGACCGGCCAGGCGACGAGGAAGCCGATGGACAGCGAGAACGCCAGCGCCGACCAGAACAACAGGTCGCCCATGTGCGCCTCGGCGGCCAGCAGGAGATCGGTTCCGATGGCGAAGATCTCCATGACCGTAATACTGGGTGTCTCGCTCAGGAGGGCGTCCCACGTCGCCTGCTTGAACCCCACGCCATCCTGCATGAGCGGGCCGATGGTCAGCGCGTAGCCGAAGAGGTACGCGAACCCGAAGGTGACCGCCGCGACCCACCCGACCGTGAGCGCGAGGATACCCTGTGCGAGGGTGATGCCGACGACCTCGCCGGCGCCACACCCCGAGTAGCAGTGGCTCGTCGAGCGAAAGCCCCGTCGCCACAGCGAGTCGTTGGGAATCTGCGTCCGCCCGGAGTACCAGTACACCCCGAGGCCGAACGGTCCGGAGTAGGCGACCACGAGCGACCAGACGGCCTTCATCATCGAGGGGAGCGGCTGGTTGTTCGTCCGGAGGTCCCACCACAGCACCCCGAGGCAGGCGAGGACGACGACCGCCCACGCCCCGACGACGACGGGGTTCGACAGTATCGGGACGAGTACCTCCCGGGCCGGCTCGAACGCCTGCTCGATCTGTTTGGCGATTCCTGCGAGCCCGCCGGTCGATCGGAGCACGGCGGGTCCGACGACGCTAGTGCTTGTGGACATCGTCTACTATACTGTTCACGCGGCTCGTTTAATGCGCTTGTGCCTCGTCATCTAAAGCGGTGTGTCGAACACGAGGGCTCTTTCCCCCTCTCGGGCTGCCGCCTGCGCTGACCCTCCGCTCGCATCGCCTTCCGAACAGCGTTCGTTCGCCGGGGCTGGTTTCGATTCCTCGATTGAACCCACACCGAAATCGAGCTTCGTAAAGCGTGGCGTACTGGCAGACGGCGGTCGAACGGTCGGCTTCGATACTCTCCGGGGTGCTCTGTGCGTAGCTCACCGGGATTGTGCCCGCACAGCGGCCTTGCTTCGTTAGTGAAAAACCGCTTGAATCCGGGAGCCCTCTCTCTGTACGCGATGACGCTTCAAGAACTCGACCACCTGAGCGAGGAACGGCGCGAATGTATCGACAACTGTAACGAGGCCGTCCAGGCCTGTGAGTGGTGCGCCGACGAGTGTGCCGGCGAGGGCGAGGACATGGCCGAGTGCATCCGGCTGTGCCGCGACGTCGCGGACATCGCGTCGCTGCACGCTCGACTCATGGCGCGCGACTCCAACTACAGCACGCAGCTCGCGGAGGCCTGCGCCGGCGCCTGCGAGGAGTGCGCCGAGGAGTGCGAACGGCACGACGCCGACCACTGCCAGACCTGCGCCGAGGTCCTCCGCGAGTGCGCGGAGACCTGCCGCAGCATGATGGCCTGAATCGGCGCGCTCCGCCGAGCGAAGAGACACACCGCGACCGGACGCCCCGCGGGAGTTCTTTCCGAAGACGACGGCCAGCGGCCAGTTCATCCGCCGCCGACCGGTCCCAGCCCGAGGAGGGCGGCGGTGACGACCCCGCCGACGAGGGTCCGGAACCAGTGGGTCACCGACCGATAGAGCACCACCGCGGCACCGGCGGTCGGGCCGGCGACCGCCGTCGTCGCGACGAGGAGCCCGACCAACGCGATACTGACACCGCCGGCCCCGGTCGGAACCGGGGCGATAGCGGCGACGGCGGCGGCGGGGACGACCGCGAGCAGGACTGCGAACGCGACGGGTCCGTCGAACGAGCGGAGGGCGAACCACAGTGCCCCGACGTTCATCACGTGTGCGGCTCCGAGTAGTGCGCTCACGGCCACCGCCTGACGCGGCGTCGCGTCGCCGACCCGTTCGAGCGACGTCCGGAACCGGTCGAACCGGCCCTCGATTGCCGCCCGGTCCGGCGGCGACCAGCCGTCGAGGCGCCGACCGACCGCGTCGGCCGTCGCCGCCGTCACCCTGACGCCGACGGCGGTGACGGGTCGGCGGTATCGGAACAGCGCCACGACGCCGGCGGTCACGAACAGGAACAGTCCGACGGTAGCGGCGGCGACCGCCATGAGACCAGCGTCGGGCAGCGCCGTCAGGGCGTAGCCGGCGCCCAGTACTCCGGCGACGAGCATCACGAGGTTGCTGAGCGCGCTCAGCGCCAGCACGGCGGCCACGCCGACCTCGTAGGGGGCGTCGCCGGCCCTCGCTATCAACACCCCGCTGGCGGGGACGCCACCCGCCTGCCCCGAGGGGGTGACGTTGTTGAGGAACGTCGTCCCCGTGTACAGCGCGACCGCCCGGCCGGTCGAAACTGGCCGCCCGACGACGGCGAACAGCTGGCGGAGCGCGATACCCCGGGCGGTCACCGTCCCCCCGGTCAGTAGTGCGAGGACGAGGACCGTCCGGGGGTCGGTCGTCGCCAGCGTCCGCAGGACCTCCCCGATGCCGA
Organism: uncultured Halobacteriales archaeon; assembly: GCA_964474395.1. GTDB lineage: Archaea > Halobacteriota > Halobacteria > Halobacteriales > Haloarculaceae > Halomarina. Next base: position 3,349 of record CAYYSW010000155.1, on the reverse strand, counting down.
CCAGCGAGAACGCGAGGGCGAGCGTGGCCACCGAGACGAGGGTCCACGCCAACGACCGTACCGTCGAACGGGTCGCCTCGCCGTCACGGCCCTCCGCCGGTGTCACGGGCCCCTCGTCGGTTCCGCTCCGGCCGTCTCCTCCAGGAGCGGCGGGCGGTGGCGTGGAACGGTCATCGGGTGGTCGGTTCGTCGCTACGACACCCCGCTCTAAGGGGGTACCGGTGTTGCCGTTCGGGGACGTCCCGCCGGGCTTGCCATCGCCGGGCGGTCACTGAACCGGCAGTCGTTCGTCGTCGGCCGTAGATGGAATCGGTTCGAGGAGGCACGCAGGAAGCGAACGACGCGGTCGTCACGTTCGTCGTCCCCGCGTACAACGAGGCCGAACAGCTCCCGGCGGCGCTCGAGAGCATCGACGCGCTCGAGACGACCGTTCCCTTCGAGACGGTCGTCGTCGACGGCGGGAGTGACGACGGAACGCCGGCCGTCGCCCGCGAGCACGGCGTGGCGGTCGTCGAACAGCCGGGAACCGGCGTCGGTAACGCCCGCAACTACGGGGCCCGGTGGGCCACCGGCCGGTGGGTCGCGTTCGTCGACGCGGACACGACCGTTCGCCCGACGTACCTCGACGAGATGCTGGCGGACGTTCGGGAGCGCGGCCTCGTCGGTGCCACGTCGCGCTGTCGGCTCACCGGGCCGCGCCGCGCGAAGGTACCGGAGTTCATCATGAACCACGCGTTCCCACGGATGGGGCGGCCCGTCCTCCCGGGGTTCAACACGTTCGTCGACCGGGAGGCGTTCCTCGCCGTCGACGGGTTCCCCGACGTGCCGAACGAGGACAAGGCGTTCAGCCGGGCGCTCGCCGCGGTCGGCGAAATCGGGGTCCACGACCGGCCCCTCGTCGAGACGTCGGGCCGGCGTATCGCCGACCGAGGGCTCCTCGGCGTCCTCTGGTACTACTTCGAACGCGACCTCCGGGCGCTGCGGTCCGAGGACGCCGGCGACGGGCAGCTGAACCGGGCCACGCTCGCAGCCATCGCGCTCGCGGGCGTCGCCGGCGCGTTCCAGTTGTACCACGGGGTCGTCCTCGGCCACGTCACGGCCCTCTTCGCTGCAGTCGGGTTCTTCGGCGGCATCGCGCTGTTCATGATGGATCTCACGAGACCCCGCATCGCCGTCTCGGGGCTCGCGTTCCTCGCCGTCCAGCTGGGCGTCTGGGTGTACCAGGGAACGCGCCACGGACTGTTCGGGGCTACCAACTCGGCACTGCAGGCCGTACTGGCCGCGACCCTCGTCTACTGCATCGTTCGTGCCCGGTCGGCCCCGCAGACGGCCGTGGAGTGACCGCGCGGCGGTCTCAGGCGTGGGACGTGTATCCCGCGTCCTCGACGGCTTCGACGAGGTCGTCGGAGTCGGCGTCGCCCTCGACGCTCGCCTGCTCGGCCTCCCGGTCGGCGGTCGCATCGGTGACGCCGCTCACGTTGCGGAGGGCTTCCTCGACGGTCTGCTCGCAGTGTCCACAGGTCATGCCTTCGACGGTGATCGTCTGGTTCATCTCGCGAGTCAGTACGACCTGGAGGCCTTTGTCGGTTGTTGCTTCGAAACCAAAGTACAGCGTCCGTCGTACACACGATTCGAACGCCCGTGCGGGTAAACGGTTTTGTATCGGGTCATCCAACGGGCGAGTATGCGCGAGTTGGACGATACCGACATCGAGATACTCTCGCTGCTGGCCGAAGACGGCCGCCGACCCTACAGCGACATCGCGGACGTCGTCGGGCTGTCGGCACCCGCCGTCTCCGACCGAGTGACGCGCCTCCAGGAAGCCGGCGTCATCAACCGGTTCACCGTCCACGTGGACCAGGCGACGCTCCGGGCCGGCGTCCCCGTGTTCGTGCAGGTCGACCCCGCCCCCGCCGGCCTCGAATCGCTCCGGGAACGGCTAGGGAACGCGGACGGCGTCGAACACCTCTTCGTGACCGCAGAAGGGGAGCTCTGGTTCTACGGCCGGGCGGAGGCCCAGAACGTCCGCGAGTGGATCGAGGGCCTCCTCGGCGACGACCCCGACACGGAGTACTCGGTGACACTCGTCGACGACGCGGCATGGACGCCGTCGGTCGACGGCACGGCGTTCGCGCTCACGTGCGCGGAGTGCGGGAACACGGTCGACAGCGAGGGCGAATCGGTCAGGATCGACGACAGCGTCTATCACTTCTGCTGCCCGTCGTGTCAGGGGCGGTTCGAAGAGCGGTACCAGCGCTTCGACTCCGAGGCGTGATTCGGCGGTCGACTTTGTAATCGAAGAACCGACGGCCGATGGACACGCGATATCGAAACAGCAACGCACCAAAGGGTGGAGCCCCTATCGTACACCAACATGGGTACCAGAACAGCACACCTCGACATCACGGGGATGTCCTGTGCCAACTGCTCGTCGACGGTACAGGACGCCCTCGAACCCCTCGACGGGGTTCAGGAGGCGAACGTGAACTTCGCCACCGACGAGGGCTCCGTCGAGTACGACCCCGACGTCGTGACCCTCCGGGAGATCTACGACGCCATCGACGAGGCCGGTTACGGCGTGGTCTCCGAGACGGTGAGCATCGGCATCACCGACATGACGTGCGCCAACTGCGCGGACACCAACGAGTCCGCGCTGCTCGATACGCCGGGCGTCGTCGACGCGGAGGTCAACTACGCTACCGACGAGGCACAGGTCACCTACAACCCCGCGGATACCACGCTGAGCGCGCTCTACGACGCCATCGAGGCGGCGGGCTACTCGCCCGTCCGCGAGGACCCCGACGGCGACGACTCGGGGACCGACGCCCGGGACGCCGCCCGCAACGAGGAGATACGCCGACAGCTCCGGCTGACGGTCTTCGGCGCGGCGCTCTCGCTCCCGCTGTTGTTCTTCCTCGTCGAGAAGCTCGTCCTCGGGGGCGGCGTCCTCCCGGAGACGGTGTTCGGCGTCGAGTTCGGCTGGGTCGAGTTCCTGCTGGCGACGCCCGTCCAGCTCGTCCTCGGCTGGCCGTTCTACAAGAACTCCTACACGGCGCTCGTCAAGAACGGCCGCGCGAACATGGACGTGCTCATCGCGCTGGGCTCCTCGACGGCGTATCTGTACTCCGTCGCCGTACTCGCGGGACTCATCGCCGGCAGTCTCTACTTCGACACGGCGGCGCTCATCCTCGTGTTCATCACGCTCGGCAACTACCTCGAAGCCCGCTCGAAGGGGCAGGCCAGCGAGGCGCTCCGAAAGCTGCTGGAGATGGAAGCCGACACGGCCACCGTCGTCGAAGATGGGGAGGAGAAGGAGATCCCCGTCGAGGACGTGCAGGTCGGCGACGTG
>CAYYSW010000154.1:0-6643 GCA_964474395.1 uncultured Halobacteriales archaeon | reverse complement strand
TCGGGGACGAACTGCTCCATGCCGCGCTTGGAGTAGCCCTGCCAGAACGCCCGCCGGACGAGCCAGACGGGGTCCGTTCGGTAGTCGAATATCTTGTGGGCCACCAGCGCCTCGGGGGTGTACTGGACGCCGACGCCGTACTCGCTTCGGAGCCGGGCACAAAGCTCCGTCTCGCCGCCCTGCAGGTGTCTGTCGCCCTTCCGCCCGCCGATGTCGGTGTCGAACCCGCCGAGCTCGGAGAAGACGTCCCGCCGGAAGGAGATGTTCGACCCGAAGGTGTTTCGCACCTCGCCGGGGCCGTCGGCGAACCCTCGGTGGGTGACGCCGACCAGCCAGTGGAACTCCGCGGGGAGGAACTCCGGCTCGCCGGCGACCCACGCGGGGACCATCCGGCCGCCGGCGGCGAGGACGCGCCCGTCGTCCGCTCGCGCGTCGTCCGCGTCGTAGGCGGCGACCAGTTCCGCGAGCCAGCGTTCGTCGGCGATGGCGTCGTCGTCGAGGAACGCCACGACGTCGCCCCCGGCGACGCGCGCACCGGTGTTCCGAGCGGTCAACAGCCCCTCGTTTGTCTCCTGCAGGTGGACGGTGACGTCCGCCTCGTCGCCGAAGTCGGCCATCGCCCGGTCGTAGACCGCCTCGCTTCCGTCGCTGACGACGACGACCTCACGGTCCCCGTAGGTGTTGGCGAGGACGCTCTCGACGGCCTCGCGGAGGTCCGGATAGCGGTCGGTGGTGTGCGTACAGACGACGACCGAGACACGCATTGTCCGACCCTCCCTCAGCCGCGCTTAAGCCGCTTTCTCTTCGACGATGGCTTTCTTTCCGCCGGTCCGAGGTCAAAAGGCTTATGCGCGTTTTCCGGCTTCTCCCACCAATGAGTCAATCGACCGAGCGGGAGGACCGGCTGGCGTTCGACTCGAACGCCCTCCTCAGCCGGGCCCGCGAGTGGTACCACGTCCCCCTGCTCGCGCTCCTCCTCGGCTTCATGCTGTGGAACCGCGTGCGGACCTGGGACAACTACGTCTCGAGTACCGACGTGTTGTTCAGCGGGAACGACGCCTGGTATCACTTCCGCCAGACCAGCTACACGGTGAACAACTGGCCGTTCACCATGAACTTCGACCCGTGGACGTTCTTCCCCTACGGGACGTCACCCGGCCAGTTCGGGACGCTGTTCGACCAGCTGGTCGCGACCGCCGCGCTCGTCCTCGGCCTGTTCGTGCCACAGGAGACGGCGACCGGCCTCGCGCTCCTGTTCGCCCCGGCGGTGTTCGGGACGCTCGTGGCGGTTCCCGGCTACTTCCTCGGCAAGCGCTTCGGCGGGCGGGCCGGCGGCGTCGTCGCCGTCACCGTCCTCGCACTCACCCCCGGCGCGTTCCTCTTCCGGGGGCTGGTCGGCTGGTCCGACCACCACATCGCCGAGGTGTTCTTCCAGGTGCTCGCCATGCTCGGCGTGATGGCCGCCGTCACCGCCGCCGAGCGCGAGAAACCCGTCTTCGAACAGTTCAGCGCACGCGAGTTCTCGACGCTCCGCCGGCCGGTCGGCCTCGCGGTACTCGCGGGCCTCGCCCTCGGCCTCTACATCTGGGTGTGGCCGCCGGGCATCTTCGTCGTCTCCGTCCTCGGGCTGTTCTTCTTCGTCCACCTCATCGTGACGTTCCTGAAGGGCCACAGTCCGGAGCACGTCGCCATCGTCGGCGTCGTGCTGTTCCTCGTCGCGGCGCTGCTCTCGGCGCTCCGCGTCAACGTCTTCGAGTTCACCGCGGCGGCCTTCTCGCTGCTCCAGCCGACGTTGTTCGCCCTGCTGGCGCTCGGACTGGCCGTGATGGCCTACCTCGCGCGGCGACTGGAGGGCCGTGACGACGCGGGGCTCGTCTACGCCGGCGGGCTCGTCGGCGCCGTCGTCGGCGGCGCGGGCCTGGTCGCCGCCGTCGCGCCCGAGACGTTCTCGTACTTCCTCGACCAGTTCCTGCGCATCTACGGGCTGGACGCGAACGCGGCGGTCCGGACGGTCAACGAGGCCCAGCCGGTCCCGCTCGGACAGGCCAGCCAGTACTTCTTCAGCTCCTACGGGCTGGCGTTCTTCGCCGCCGTCGTCGGCGCGCTGGTCCTCCTCGGGCGCTACGTGATGAGCGACGACCCGCGCGGGGAGTCGCTTCTGCTCGTCGTCTGGGCCGTGTTGATGGTGCTCGCGACGCTCACGCAGAACCGCTTCGACTACTACCTCGCCGTCCCCGTCGCGACGCTGACGGCGTACGTCGTCGCACAGGTCGTCGCCATCGCCGACATCGACAGCGTCGGGAGTCTCTCGGAGCTCGACGCGGCACAGGTGATGACCATCGCGGTCATCGTCCTCGTCGTCTTCGCGCCGTTCGTCGCCGTCACCGGGCCGGTGTTCGCCCAGAGCGGCTTCGACCCCGGCGCGGTGTCCCTCCAGTCGGTCGAACGCGCCGAGAGCAACGGCCCCGGCGAGGTGACCGCCTGGCAGGGGAGCCTCCAGTGGCTCTCGGAGAACACGCCACGTGAGGGTCAGTACGCCAACCCCGACGCGGAGCCGATGGACTACTACGACGACTTCCCGCAGACCGACGACTACGACTACCCCGAGGGAGCCTACGGCGTGATGTCCTGGTGGGACTACGGCCACTTCATCACCGTCGAGGGCCAGCGCATCCCCGATGCCAACCCGTTCCAGCAGGGGGCGGGACGCGCGGCGAACTTCCTGCTCGCCCAGAACGAGACCACGGCGGAGGAGTTCATGACGACGGACAACGAGTCCAGCCGCTACGTGATGGTCGACTGGAAGCTCGCCGACCCGCGCTCGAACAAGTACACGGCGCCGACGAGCTTCGACAGCCTCGGGGTCAGCGCCAGCGACCTCTTCGCGGCCGGCATCTACACCCAGCCCTCGCCGACCGCACAGCCCCGGGTCGCCCAGCTGGTCCGCAGCCAGGAGCACTACGAGAGCATGCGCGTCAAGCTCTACCAGTTCCACGGGAGCGCCGCCGGGCCCACGCTGCCGAGCGGACAGGTGCTGGTCGTCGACTGGGAACTGCGCTCGTTCTCCGTCGGCAACCAGCAGACCCAGCGCCTCCCGGCGGTGCCACAGAACGGCTCGGTCTACAAGACGTTCGATAGCATCGAGCAGGCGGAAGCGTACGTCGCCAACGACTCCACCTCGCAGATCGGCGGACTGGCGGGCATCCCCAGCGAGCAGGTCGAGGCGCTCGAACACTACCGCCTCGTCCACGCGAGCGACGCCACCGCCGGTAACATCGGCCAGTGGGTCAAGACCTTCGAGCGGGTCCCCGGCGCGACCGTCGAGGGCACCGGCCCCGCGAACGCGACGGTCACCGCCCGCGTCCCGATGAACATCCCCGGCGGCGGCAACTTCACGTACGTCCAGCAGGCCCAGACGGACGCACAGGGGCAGTTCACCATGACTCTCCCCTACTCGACGACGGGCTACGATGAGTGGGGCACCGAACAGGGCTACACGAACGTCAGCGTCCGCGCGACGGGTGCCTACCAGTTCGGCGCCACCACACAGGACGGGACCACGACGACGCTGTACAACGCGACCGCCGACGTCCCCGAGGCGAACGTCATCGGTGAGGCGTCCGACCCCATCGAGGTGAACCTCGAACAGGCCGGCGTCGTCGACACCGGCGGCCAGAACGGGACGAACGGGACCGCGACCCCCGGCAACGCGACCGCGCCCGACGGTGCGACGAACGCCACGAACGGGACCGAGAGCGACACCACCAGCGGGGCGAACGGAACGAACGACACGGGCGGGGCGAACGCCTCGGCACTCGTCGCTCCCTCGACGGCCCCGCCACTCCGCACCGGGGCACCCTGAGATGGGGGGTCGTGAACTCGTCGGCGTCTACCTGAAGGGCATCGCCATGGGCGCTGCCGACGCCGTCCCGGGGGTCTCGGGCGGGACCATCGCCCTCATCACCGGTATCTACGAGCGCCTCATCACGGCCATCACGGAACTCGACCCGACGGCGCTGGCGCTCCTACCGGGTGTCGCCAGTGCAGACGGCCGCACGCGCCTCCGCGAGCGACTCGTGGAGATGGACGTGCCGTTCCTGATGGCCCTCGGGTTCGGCATCGTGACGGCCATCGTCACGGTCTCGCGGGCGGTCCACTACGCCGAACAGACGTTCCCCGCGCTCCTGTTCGCGTTCTTCTTCGGTCTCATCGCCGCCAGCGCCGTCATCCTGCGCGACGAGGTGGACCTGTCGACCCCCTCGCACGTCGCGGCGGGCATCGCGGGGTTCGGCCTCGCGTTCGTCCTCGCCGGCGAGGTGACGGGGGCGCTCCCCCACAGCCTGCCGGTCATCGGCGTCGCCGGCGCCATCGCCATCTGCGCCATGATACTCCCGGGCATCTCCGGCGCGCTCATCCTGCTGTTGCTCGGACAGTACCTCTTCCTGACCGAGACGCTGTCGGGGTTCGTGGACACGCTCCTCGGCGTCGTCGGCGGGGACAGCCTGACGGCGCTGGTCGAACCGGGCTCGGTCGTCGTCGTGTTCGTCATCGGGGCCGTCGTGGGCCTGTTCTCGGTGGCCCACGCCGTGAAGTACGCCCTCCGGAACTATCGCGCGGCGACGCTCACCTTCCTCGTCGCGCTGATGGTCGGGGCGCTGCGCTACCCCGCAGAACAGGTCCTCGGGAACGTCGAGACGTGGACGCCGACGGCGCTCGTCGCCGTTCTCGTCGCCGCTCTCGTGGGTGCAGCCCTCGTCGTCGGCATCGACCACGTCACCGGCGACATCGACATCGGGGACGACTCCGACGAGCGGCCGGCGCCGACGGTGAAGTAGTCGAGCGCCGCCGCTTCTCGTTCTCCCGAGCTCCGTCGTGTTCCCGACGTCCCCTCAGCGCGCGATGACGTCCGCGTCCGCCGGCGCGTCGATGCCGAACTCGCGGACGAGTTCGTCCAGTCGCGCCGGGTCGTCGGCGCCCGGCAGTTCCTCCTCGGCGGTCCGGCAGGCCGCCTCGACGCCCAGTCTTCCACAGACGTGGTCGGCGACGGCTTCGGCCATGAGGCGGTGGGTCGTGAGCTTCCCGCCGACGACGGTCGTCAGGCCGGGCCGGTCGTCGCGGTCGGCGTGGTCGAACACCCGGAAGCCCCGCGAGATGTCCCGGCGGTCGTCGCCCGCGCCGTAGAGCGGCCGGACGCCCCAGTAGGTCCGCTCGACGTCGTCGGTCGAGAGGTCGGGGACCATCGCTCGACACTCCTCGACCAGCCGCTCGACGATCTCGGCCTCGCGGTCCTCCGAGAGGTCGTCCGGATCCGAGACGGGCGTGCTGGTCGTCCCGAGGATGGCCTTCCCGCCGACGGGGACGACGAGGTCGCCGTCGCTGGCCGGGCGACACCGGTTGAGCACGGGCGAGACCTGCCGGTCGACGACGACCATCGCACCCTTCGTCGGGCGCATCTCGACCTCGCAGTCGGCGAGGGCGGCGAAGCGGCCGGCCCACGCGCCCGTCGCGTTGACAACGTGGTCGGCGGTGATACGTTCGCCGCCGGCGACGACGCCGCGGACGGCGCCGTCTTCGACGAGTACCTCCTCGACGGGGGCACCGTCGGTGATGCGGGCGCCGTGTCGGCGGGCGCTCTCGGCGGTCGCCGCGACGAGCCGCGAGGGGGCGACGACGCCGTCGGGGACTGCGAACGCGCCGGCGAGGTCCTCGGGAAGCGCGGGTTCGCGGTCCCGGGCCTCGTCGGGAGTGAGCCGTTCGACGGGGACGCCGCAGTCCTCGCAGGCCGCCGCCTTGCGGTCCAGGTACTCGGCGTCGTCGCCGGCACACTGGACGAACAGGCCGCCGGTGTCGCTGATACACTCGCCGGCGATGGCTCTGAGCGTGCGGTTCTCGCCGATGCACTCGCGGGCACCCTCGGGGTCGTCTTCCGCGTAGCGGCCGCCGCTGTGGAGGACGCAGTGCGAGCGGCCGGTCGTCGCGCCGCCGAGCGTGTCGCGTTCGACCAGTCGGACGTCGAGGCCGCGCATCGCGAGGTCACGGGCCACGCCGACGCCCGTCGCGCCGCCGCCGACGACGAGGACTTCGGTCATGCCGGCCGATTGGAACGAGCGCTGTTTCAGCCTGCCGCCTGCAGCCCGAAGGCGCGACAGGGGAACCGTTTTATCCCGCCACTTGCTTCGTTCGGGTATGCTCAGCGCCGCGATGGAGGACTACCTGAAGACGATCTACGTCCTCCAGCAGGAGACGGGCGAACGAGTCTCCACGTCGGCCATCGCCGACCGCCTCGGCGTCACCTCCCCGACGGTCACGAGCATGCTGGACAAGCTCGAAGAGCGGGAGCTCGTCGAACGCGAGAAGTACCGCGGCGTGGAGCTGACGACCGAGGGCGCGACGGTGGCCATCGAGGTGCTCAGACACCACCGGCTCATCGAGGCGTACCTCGCCGAGGCGCTGGGGTACGACTGGACGGACGTCCACGACGAGGCCGACCGCCTCGAACACCACATCAGCGAGCGCTTCGAGTCGCGCATCGCGGAGGCGCTCGGCGACCCGACGGTCGACCCGCACGGCGACCCCATCCCCCGTGCGGACCTCTCGGCGCCCGAGGCGGTCCCGGGCAGGCGCCTCGACGAGTGCTCGGAGG
>CAYYSW010000153.1:0-6685 GCA_964474395.1 uncultured Halobacteriales archaeon | reverse complement strand
CAGGATGTCGGGGACCGAGCCCTCGGGGAACGTCCCGAAGGCGAACGCGCTCCCGGTCTCCTCCTCCCACTGGGTGAACGACCCGGCGGCGTCGTCGGGATCCCACATCGCCGCGAACTCCTCGTGGGCGAGGATACCCATGGGCTCCTTGATGTTCGCCGCGACGACCTTCGCCGGAATCCCTCGGTCGATGACGATCATCGCGGGGACGATGCCGAACATCGCCACGTCGATGTCGCCCGACGCGTAGGCCTTCACGATGCTCGGGCCGTCGGAGAACTGCCGCCCCTCGACGTCGACGTCGAGTTCGTCGAAGTACCCCTCCTCCTGCATCACGAAGTACTGCATGTCGGGGTAGATGGGCATGTACGCGACGGTGATGGAGTCGGTGTCCCCCCCACCCCCGCCGAGCGCACCCGTACAACCGGCGAGCCCGGCGAGGCCCGCCGCACCCGCACCCGCGAGATACGCCCGTCGAGAGAGCGTGTCGTGTCGTTCGGACATGTCGGACGTAGGCCGCTCCGAGTTAAGCCCCGGCTGGTCTCGGTAACGCCTGCCCGCAGCGCCGACGGTCACACGTCTCGGGAGCGGCGTTCGCTGGGTCTGGTACGGTGGTTCTCGGGGGGATCGCCGACTCGGCGCCGAGCAACCTCCGTCACACGACGGTGCAACTATTGCCGGTTGTGGCCGCTCTCCTGCCGATACAGCCGGACCGTCAGTCGCTCGCGGTCCCGGCGCGGCTCGGGTCGATACCGTCGAGGAACGCCCCGAGGGTCTCGTCGAACGCCGGCGCGTCGTCGAGGTTGACGAGGTGGCCGGCGTCTGCTATCTCCGTCAGCGATCCGTCGGTCTCCCGCGCGAGCTGGCGACCCTGACGCTTGACGAGGGGGGCCTCCTCGTCGCCGTAGACGACCGCGACCGGCGTCTCGACGTGCGAGAGCTCCGGCGGGTCGAACCGGTAGAGCGCGGCGAATATCTTGCGGAACTCTCGGGGGGAGACCCGGCCCGCGGTCTCGACGGCGTCCGCCCGGACCTCGGGGTCGACCGAGAGCCAGACGCTCCCCGTCGTCGCGCGGATGGACGCGAGCATGGAGCGGAACGTCGCTTCCGACCCCATCGTCGCGAGCGACACACTCAGCGCCGGCAGCGGCGACAGGAACGGCTTCGTCAGGGGCGGGAGTTCGACCGGTGGCATCGACCGGACCGGACCGGCGAGCACCGCCCCCGCGGCCCGGTCCGGGTGCCGGTCGAGGTAGTTCTGGACGACCATCGCGCCCAGCGAGAGGCCACAGAGGACCGGTCGCTCGACGTCGAGTTCGTCGAGCAGGCGCTCCAGGTCGTCTGTGAAGAGGTCGATGGAGTAGCGCTCGCACGGGCTGCCCCCGGTCCGGCCGTGTCCGCGGCCGTCGAAGCGGACCACGCGGTAGTCCTCGGCGAACGCCTCGGCCTGCGGTTCCCAAGCGTCGGCGTCGCTCCACCCGCCGTGGACGAACACCAGCGGCGGTCCGGACCCGTGTTCGTCGTACCAGAGCGTCGCGTCGTCCGCGGACAGGGTTGTCATCGAGTGTCCCTTCTCCGCGAACCACCGTCAATCGACCGGCCGTCGCGAACCGGGACGGTCCCCCGCCGGTGGTGAACGCGACGGGGTGAAACTCCCGCTCGCCGAGGTACGACCCGGTCCCCGCGGGGCCCCGCGAGAACCGCGGCGAGCACGACTGCCGCCTCGTCCGGTCCGAACGGCCGGCGCCTTATCGAACGGGAACCTCCGCGTCGGCCCCCCGGACGTGGGCGACGAACGCCTCGAAGACGTCGGCGTCGGTCACGGTATCGGTGTCGCCCACGACGACGGCCTTCTGGCGGGCGCGCGTCAGCGCCACGTTGAACCGGCGCTCGTCGTCGAGGAAGCCGACGTCGTCATCGAGGTTCGACCTGACCAGGGAGACGACCACGGCCTCCTTCTCGCGGCCCTGGAACCCGTCGACGGTGTCCACCTCGAGGACGTCCGGGACCCCGCCGAGCGCCGCGTCGAGTTCGTCCTCGATATCGGCGGTGCGTCCCGCGAGTGACTCCCGGTCGGCATGGGAGGGCGGCCGCTCTCGGCGCGGAGACGTCGCCCGGAACACCAGCGTCCGGCCGACTGCTGGGGGAGACCCACGTCCCGAACCTACTGGGGGTCCCACTCCGGACGTGCCGGAGGTGTTCGAGGTGTCCTGTTCCTATCAGAACCCCCGTGACCCACTCACCGGGAGTGTTCGGGGAGGCCGGTGCCGTCCTGCCCGGGCTCGACCGCGATTCGGCTCGTGAGGAACGTTCGGATCGCATCGTTGAAGAACTCGGGGTTGTCCCAGGGCGAAGCGTGGCCCGCGTCGGGGACTTCCCGGACCGTCGAATCGGGGATACGTGCGGACAGTACCGGCGCGTGGCGGCTGACGACGGAGGTCTCGTGTTCACCGTAGAGGACGAGCGTCGGGACGGTAATCGAGGAGAGGTCGACGTCCGTGGTGTGAAAGCCGGCGACCGCTTCGAGGGCGTTCACGGCGTCCGCGGTTTCCATGTCCGGAAACGCGTCGGGGCGGAGGCTCGTGGTCCGATCCCGCTCCAGTTTGCGTCCGAACCACAGCATGAGTCCCTTCGCACGGTTGTACCCGACGAGGCGGACGAGTCCCGCCATGGCGTTCACCAGGCTGGACCGCTCGACGCGGTCCCGTCGGTCGAGGAACGCCGGGGAGAAGGTGTCGGCGAGTACGAGGCCGCCGAGCCCGTCCGGGTGGCGACTCGCGTAGACCTGGGCGACCATCCCGCCCATCGAGACCCCACAGAGGACCGGACGTTCGAGGCCCGTCTCGGTGACGAACGCGTGGAGGTCATCCGCCAGCCGGTCGATCGTGTACGGCGCGTGCCCGGGGTTCGCGGTCCTGCCGTGTCCCCGGAGGTCGTACGCGATGGCGGTGTACGCGTCGCCGAACGCCTCCAACTGCGGTGCCGCCGCTGCGTGGTCCGACAGCGCGCCGTGTATGAAGACGATCGGCGGGCCGTTCCCGTTCACTTCGTAGTAGGTCTCGATGTCGCCTGTCCGAACGGTTGGCATATTCCCCACTGATACGGCAGTACACGGCATGAAGCTGTCGTGAGAACCCAGGGGGTGCCCACGGCCGTGCTCGCGATATGCAGCTCACAGACGGCGGCGCGGACAGAGAGAAGACGTCGTCAGCAGTGGCGCTACCGGATGCACGGCATCCTTGTGGGGCTCCACGCGGTGGCTGGACACCCAGCGTACCACTGTGGTTGACCGTACGGTCAATTCATTACCTCCGGAGGCGTATCTACCCCCGTGACCACAACTATCGAATCCATCGTCACGACCTGGCCCGGCGTCGAGGCCGGTCCGCACCGTTTCGCCGGGCGGGAGTTCACCCTCGCGGGCCGCGAGCTCGGCCACGTCCACGGCGACCGGCAGGCGGACATCCCGTTCCCGAAGCGGGTCCGCGACATCGTCGTTCGGGAGGGGCGCACGTCGAGACACCACCTCTTCCCCGAGTCGGGGTGGGTGACGAAATACCTCGAGTCGCCCGAAGACGTCGAAGGGGCGGTCTGGCTGTTCCGTGTGGCCTACCTGTACAAGATCGCCGCACTCCAGCGCCGCGACTCCGTGCCTGCGGAGTTGGCCACCGTCGACGTCCCGGGCGAACTGGCCGCGATGGACCTCCCCGAGGGACTGCGCGAGGTCTTTCCCGTATTGCCGTCCAGAACGGAGACACGGGAACCGGCCGAGTGAGCGCTTCACGGGGTACGGCACCGACAGGGCTTTGGCTCCACCCGTGACAGAGCAGGCTGCCCACACGACGAACACATGACCTGGCGACGAAAATCCGACACCGACGAGGAATTGCGGGAGTCCATCATGGAGGCGACGGCTCGTGCCCTCGCGAAACACGGCCCGGACGTCACCGTTCGCGACATCGGTGCGGAGTTCGACCGGAGTCGCTCGCTCATCCACTACCACTACAACAGCAAGGACGACCTGCTCGCGGCGTTCGTCGAATACATGGTCGACCGGTACGCCGGGGCGATGACGTTCGACCCGGAGGTCGACCCCGAAGTGCAGTTCGATACCTTCGTCCGAAGATACATGTTCGGTCCCAAAGCCGGCTCGGAAGACCACTGGCGCCGCTTCGCCGCACAGTACGCGCTGCGTCCCGTGGCGATGCACGACGAGCGCCTTCGAGAGGTGCTCGCGGAGAACTACGAGCGCATCCATGGGACGCTGGCCGAGATCATCGCCGCCGGCGTCGAACAGGGCGTCTTCCGCGACGTCGACCCCGACCGGACCGCACAACTCGTGCTCGCCGTGCTGGACTCCGCACGTGGCGGGAAACTGATCCTCGGCGACGACGACGCGCCCGAGCGACTGTATCTGGCGCTGTCCGAACTCGTCTACCCGGCGTTGGGCATCGACGAGTCGAACCGGGACGGTCCGCTGTAACTGAGTACTGGGTGTGCGCGGTGTCGCGATTGATCCGGGGAAAGGACGGACAGCCCTCCGCTCGAGCGCGTCACGCCCCTCCGAGAGGACCGTCGGGACGGGGCCTGACCGAGGGGACCTGTTACTCCCGGTCCGTGACTGCTACTGGCCCTCGAACGAGAAGCTCGGGTCCACGGAGAGTTGGCGGTGGGTGAGTTTCCACCCCCCGTCGACCTTCGCGAGCTCGTCGGTGTACACGCCGGTCGCGACGACGCCGGCGTCGCCGTGGGTTTCGTACACGGTCAGATACCCGGTGTGTCGTGCGGTCGTCCCGTCTCCCTCGGTGACGTGGACGCCCGTGGCGTGACGGGCGGAACGGGTCGCACCGGAGTCGAGATACCCCCGGAGGAACGCGCGGAGTTCGTCGTGTCCTGTGGCGGCGCCCATCGGGCTCTCGAAGGTGCCGTCTTCGGTGAACAGCGAAACCCACCCGTCGACGTCGCCGTTGTCGACTGTCTGGTCGTACCGTGCACAGAGCTCCTGTATCTCGATCCGGTCCGACGCGGCCAGTGTTTCCGCCTGTATCGACATGAGTGTTCACGACGGATAGGTCGTCTGTGGATTTAAAGTTGGCCGCTTGGTCAAAGAGAACCGAGGGGGATGCCACTCCCGTCTCGGAACCCAACGGGCGGAACCTCGACCCGTGACCGGTCGTGATCGGGACGACACCCGTACGGATTGGTGAGGTCGCTCACTCACTCGATCGTGAAGAGCACGCCCACGAGTTCAGTCGTCGATAACCGACGCCCCACCGGACGCGGTGAGAAGCGGGAGCGGTTGCCCGGGACCCGGGTCGAGCGCGTCGCCCGGGAACGCACCGAGAACGGCGGCGACCGGAGGGAGCGGCCCGTTCGCGACGGCGGAGACGGCCACGACGAGCAGGCCCGCCGGGGGAACTCGACGACGCGTCGTCGGTCGTCGGTACGCGTCTCCCGTCCGAGGTCGTCCCTGGTCCGTCAGTTCCTGGCTGCCGAATCGGTCCACGGAGTTCGGAGGCGATATCGGTGTTCACGCTCTGAACGCGCCGCTCGCTACGCGTCGAGAGAAGCACCACCGCAGCAGCCGTGTCGCGTCTCGATCGTAGGACCTCAGTTTCACGACGCCCCGGTCACGGAGAAGTCGCTGATAGAGAGTTACGGGTTGTCGCCCGGAACACTAACGTCCGACCTCATCCCGTGGCGGCGTGCCGCGTCGGTCGGGAAACCCTCGTGCCGGGCGCGGGGTCCGTCTGGACCCCGAAGTGCCGAGACGGCGGATGCCGTCGAGGCGGGTCACGCGTAGCGCGACCGGATACCGCGCCGGTTACGCCGGCCAGGCGGAGGCTCCGTACCTCGGAATGTCGCGCACCAGGGTTCGCCGCTCCCTCATCGCACCCTGTCGGGTCCACTCGGGGCGGGGACTTGTGGTACGCACCCCGACTAGCCCACAGCGTCGGTTAAGCGTGTCCCTACACGGCGTAGGCGTCCTCGTGTATCTGGACGTAGCGGTCGCCGCGAAAGCGGAACTTCTCGCGGTGGTAGCGCCCGTACAGGCCCACCCCCGAGGCGCCCGCCCGCACCGCCCCCCGGGGACCGAAGTGTCGTCCGCGGCGCGTGATAGCGCGGGCCGTCGCGAACGTCCGGTCCCAGTCGCGGGGTCCGTGCCCCCGGACGAGTTCGGCGAAGGCGACGTTCCGGCGGACCTCCTCGCCGATGGCGCGCTTCCACTCGTCGTTGTACGCGCGCAGGGCGCCGAGGGCGGCCAGTCGCCCCGCTAGCTTCCCGGTCCGGACGGCGACGTGGTCGCCGCCCTCGTGGAAGGCGCTGGTCGCGCCCATCGCGCCGCCGACGACGGCGATGTTGGCCGCCGTGGGCGAGTCGATGGGTCGCGTCGAGGAGATGGGGTAGGTCTCGCTGCCGTCTTGCTTGCCGCGGTCGGTCACGAGCGGGAAGTCCTCGAGGTCGTAGCCGGGGTAGGCCCGTTCGATGAGCCGTTCGAGGTACACCTTCCCCTGCGGGACGCGCTCGTCCTCGGGGTGGATGAGGGCGTACTCCTCGCGGTCGACGACCGTCGAGAGGTCGAGGCCGATGGGCATGGTCAGGCCGACGCGGGCGACGGTACCGTCGTTGGGGAACACCCACGGGTAGGCGGTGTGCCCGGGCATGTACCCCCACCAGAACTTCA
>CAYYSW010000152.1:0-6689 GCA_964474395.1 uncultured Halobacteriales archaeon | reverse complement strand
CGCTGCCGATGACGTTGCCGACGCCGATTTCGGGGAGTCCTCGACGGACCGGTTCGAGCGTGAGCATGACGTCCTCGAACGTGAGGATTGCCGTGAGCACCGTCGCGCCGAACACCGTCTGTTCGATGCCGAAGCCCTCGACGACCACCTCGGACCCGGCTTCGAGCAGCATCGAGGCGAAGACGATGCCGGCCAGCGCGACGACGGCGAGGACCATCCAGATGGCCCCCGACCACGACCGTCCGGCGACCAGTCGGTCCTCGGGGATGCTGGAGACGGACTCGGGCATCGCGACCCCGCCGTCGGCCCGGACGGGGTCGGCGACGTCCGTCTCCCAGAACACCGCGGACTCGCGTCGGTACTCGCGGACGACGATGTAGCCGAACATGAGGGCGAACGCGCCCAGCAGGAACAGCCCGTGGACGAACGTCAGCGTCCCGAGGAGGACGAGCGGGACCAGAAGCAGGGGAGCCAGCCCGAAGAGCGCGACGTAATCGGTCGGCAGGTCGACCGAGAAGGGCCTGACGACGGCCGCGAGCGCGAGCGTGACCCCGACGATGGCCAGCCCCGTCCCGAGCGCCGTCCCGAGCGCTGCGCCCTCCAGGTCACCCGCCGAGAGCACCAGCGCGAGGATGGTGTCGTCGAACTCGAACCCGGTGAAGACGATGGCGAGCGCGAACAGCGACACCTGCAACCCGAAGGCCGCCCGCGTGAGGTAGCTGATGAGCTTCTCGACGCAGGCGGTCAGGAGGAGCACGCCGCCGAGGAGTATCACCACCGCCCCCAGTAACCCCTGTCCCTCGACGAACTCGGCAATCATCCCCTCGATGCCGCTCTCCTCACCCTCCTCGCCCGCCTCGTCCGCCGCGCCACCGTCGTCCTGTGCGACGGCGACACCGCCGCCGACGGCGACGGCCCCCAGCGCGACCACGAGAACGAGCGCTACGAGTCCCAGAGACCTGCTACCGATGCGCATACCCTCACCATCGAGGGGACCCTTCTATAGGTTTCCCTGCATGTACCCGGGTACGTTGAACGACTCTACACGCCGACGGTCCCCGCCGGGTCCGGGTTCAGTCGTCGGCTCCTTCGCCTCTCGCGTCGGCGTCCTCGGGCAGGGGTCGGTCGCCCCCGGCCTCGTCCTCGGACCGCTGGGCGTGGAGGACGAACGACCGGTCGGGCGGCGGCGAGGCCCGGAACTCGACGGTCCGCACGAGGCGGTAGTACTTCCGCCTGCTCACCCAGTAGCTCTCGACGACGTCGTGGTCCTCCAGCACCGAGAGGTGATGGACCGCCGTCTTCCCGTCCATCCCGACGCGCTCGGCCAGTTCCGAGACGTATCGTGGCTCCGAGGAGAGTTCCTGGAGGATCCGCAGGCGCGCCTTGCTTCCGAGCACGTCGAACAGCGACATATTGCGACGACAACGCCGGCGGTGAAGTAACTGGCGACGCGACTGTTCGCCGGAGCGAAGAACAGCTGAACGCCCGACAGCGACCCCCCGACGACGTGGCGCTCCCCGCGACACTTAAGTGTTCCATCGTATGTTTTAACTTGCCAGGGTAACAGCTACCGGTCGTATGAGCATCCCTCGGAGGGCGTTTCTCTCGGCAGCGGGGCTCGCCGTCGCGTCGGGGTGTCTCGGCGGCGGCGGGCCGTCGGAGGACGCCACGGACGCGACGGGGACCACCGCCGACGGGACGGGCACGACGGCGAACACACCCGGTAACGAGAGCGAGACCGGAACGGCGGAGGCGAGTGCGACCCCGAGCCGGTCGGAGGTGTCGCTACTGTTGAACTGGAAGCCGAGCGGCCTCCACGTCCCCTACTACGCGGCGCGCGCCGAGGGGTTCTACGAGGCCGAGGGGCTGACGCTCTCGGCCATCGAGAGCGGGCAGGGCTCCGACTTCTCGGCGAAACAGGCCGGCCTCGGGAACACCCCCTTCGCGGTCACGAGCGCCGACCAGGTACTCAACGTCAACAGCCGCGACCTCTCGCCGCAGTCGGTCGGCGTCGTCATGCAGCGAAGCCCCGTCGTGCTGTTCGCCACGCGCGACTCGCTGGGCGGGGAGTTCACGGGCGTCGAGCAGCTGGCGGGCAAGCGACTTGGGACCGGTCCCGGGATGGTCCGCCTGCTCTCGACGCTCCTCCTGGAGGAGGCGGGCGTCCGCGACGAGGTGGAGCTGGTCGATACGGGCTACGACACCGTCCAGCGTCTCCTCTCGGGGGACATCGACGCCGCCGGCGGCGTCTTCGGCGACGTCGTCGACGCCCGCAACCAGGGGGCGACCGTCGACTCGATACCGGTCGCCTCGCAGGTCCCCTCCTACGGGCACGTCATCGCCACCCCGCCCGGCTTCGGCGCGGAGCACCCCGAGACCGTCCGCGCGTTCCTGCGCGCGACGGCTCGCGGCACGGCGTGGGCGGCGAACAACCCCGAGGCTGCCACCGGCCACCTCGTCGACGCGGTGCCCGCCCTGAGCGAGTCCCGCGACCGCCAGCGCCAGAAATGGGAGCTGATGAGCGCCGAGTTCGTCACGAGCGCGACCGTCCGCGAGAAGGGCTGGGGGTGGAGCCGGCCCGACCCGTGGGCGACGATGCACGAGGCCCTGAAGAGAGCGGACTCGCTCGGCGGGAGCGTGGACCCCGCGGGCGTCTGGACGAACGACTACCTCGACCTCGATGCGGCCGCTATCGGGTCGTACGCCGAGCAGGTCGAGAACTGAGCCGTGGGGGAGTCGGAGTCCACGCGGGAACGCGACGACCACGCTCGCAGGCGCGCGAGGCCCGGCGGACGATGGGACGTGGACCCCCGGGACGCCCTCGCCCGGTACGGCCCCGCGTCGCTCCTCCTCCTCGTCGTCCTCGTCGCGTGGCAGGCGGCCACCGTCGTCTACTCGATACCCGCGGTGGTCCTCCCCTCGCCGGTCGCGGTGGGCGGAGAGCTCGCCGCCTCCTGGCGCCTGCTGCTCGGTGACGCGGCCGTCACCGGCGCGACGGCCGCCCTCGGACTCCTCGGGGGATGCGTCGTCGGCCTCCTCGTCGCCTTCGGGATGGTCGCCTCCCGGACCGTCGAACTCGTCGCCCGCCCGTTCGTCGTCGCCCTACGCATCGCGCCGCTGGTCGCCATCGCCCCCCTCCTCTTCCTCTGGTTCGGGCGGGGAATCCCCGCCCGGGCGCTGCTGGTGGCGACGCTGACGCAGTTCCCCGTCGCCGTCGCCTCGGTCGGCGGCCTGCGGGCCGTCCCCGAGGAGTACCTCGACCTCGCACGCTCCGTGGACGCCTCGGCCGCCCGCACCTTCCTGCGGGTCCGGGTGCCGGCCGCCGCGCCGAGCGTCTTCGCGGGCGTCAAGCTCGCGGCGGCGCTGTCGGTCATCGGGAGCGTCGTCTCGGAGTTCGTCACGCTGACCGCCGGCCTCGGCTACCGCGTGTTCGTCAGTTCGACGGCGCTGCGGACCGACCGGACCTACGCCGCGCTGGTCGCCCTCGTCGCCCTCGGCCTCGGGTTCTACCTCCTGCCCGCGTGGCTCGAACGCCGGGCGCGGACCTGACCGGCCCGAGCCCCGTGCGTGTAGAACCCTCCCACGCTCGCCCATGCTTATACGGTCGCTCCACCATCCCCGCCCATGCGCAACTACCCGGCGACGCTCGTCCGCGTCTTCGAGAACAGGGTCGAAGAGGGGGCGGACACCGACGCGGACATCACCTTCGACAAGGCCGACCTGCAGCGGGCGACCGACGAACTCGACATCGACGTCCGCGAGGTGACCGAGATCGCCTCGGCGTACAGTTCGACGCGCGCCCTGCCCGACGAGATAGCCGACCACGGCTACGTCGACATCGAACACGTCGAGGGCGACACCTACCGGTTCGTCAGGGGGGAGTAGCTCACTCCACGCTCAGGCCGCCGCCCTCCTCCTCGGGCCACTCGAACTCCAGTTCGATCTCCAGTTCGCGTTTCCGCTCGCCGAGGAACTCGACTTCCACCTCGATGGGTTCGGCGAAGCGAAACGGTATCTCCCAGTCGTCGCTGGAGATGGTGAGTTCGTCGCCGTCGGCTATCTGGTCGGCGAGTTCGTGCAGGAAGGCGGCCGTCGCCTCACGCGAGAGGCGTACCTCCCGTTCGAAGTACCCCTCCCTGACGACGCGCTGTTCGTTCGTCTCGTTGTTCGGCAGTTCGGGCATCACCGGACCGTCGTGGGCCGGCGTAATAACCCCTCGTGGCGCCGAGGGCGGGTCGGGGAGAACACATAACCGTGTAGCTGTGTACCACGGGACATGGACATCGAGCTGCCGGCCGTGGGTCCGGGCGTCGAGACCGCCGAGGAGAAGTCCGACGACCTCCCGCCGGCCGAGGTGGAGTACCTCAACTACCGGGTGGTCGCGAGAAACGGGTGGGACGTCGAGGAGGACGACGTCTTCGAACGGGCGGCGGCACTCGACCTCAGCGACCTCGACTACGGGACGATGGAGGTCGACCGGAACGAGACGCTGTTGCGCTCGGCGGAGGCCAACGACCTCAAATGGGGGTCGCAGTGCCGGTCGGGGACCTGCAACGTCTGTACGGCGATCCTGGCCGAAGGGGAGGCGGAGATGGACATGAACCTCGCGCTCACCGACGAGGAGGTCGAGGAGGGGAACATGCGGCTCACGTGCGTCTGCAAACCGGAGAGCGACCGCGTGCGCATCGTCTTCAACTCCCTGCCGAAACTGGTCGCGGACCGCGAGGCCGAGGACGGGCGGCCGGTGGAGTCGGCCGGCGACGACTGAGCTCAGCCGTTCGCGACGTCCAGGTCCCGGAAGGTCCGCGCGGCGTCCCTGACACCCTCGCCGACGCCGCGCCGGGGGTCGGCGTCCACCGTCGCTTCCAGCGCTTCGAGGTCCGCGAGCACCTGCCCCGGGTCGGGGATGGCGCCCGGGTCGGCCGTCGCCACCTGCGCGAGCGCCTCGGCCGCGAAGCGGGCCATCGCGTCGTCCTCGTCGGCGACGACGGCGGCGTAGGCCGCCACCGTCTCCGGGAACTGCCGAGGGTCCTCGGCGACGGCCCGGACGAACCACTTGCAGACCACCGTCCGCGTCGGGAAGGTGGCCTCCCGGAACAGTTCGCCCACGACCGGGTCGGCGTCGGCGACGAGTTCGGGATTGTGCATCCCGATCCGGCCGAGCGCACGGATCGTCGCCTCCTCGATGGCCGGCGCGACCGTCTCGTCGAGGAGTTCGACGAGCCGCGGGACGGCCCCGAGGACCAGCGGGTCCTCGGGCGCGAGGCCGGCGTACTCGGCGAGGCCGACGGCCCCCGAGAGCTGCAACGACCCCCGCTCCGAGGAGAGGAGGTCGACGAGCGTCCCGACGTGCGGTTCGACGAGTTCGGGGTCGTGGTTCGCTGCGGCTCGCAGTGCCCGCCCCGCGTCGAGGCGGTCGGTCAGGTCCTCGCCCGCGAGTCGGGCGTCGATGCGGTCCGCGACGTCGGGGAGGGCGGTCGGGTCGGCCCGGACCGCCCGCTCCAGGTCGTCGACCGCCTCGATGTCTTTCGGTGCCATGGTATGTCCTGTCAGTGTTCGGGCGTCGCGTCGGATAAACGGTTGGTCGGGGTCGTTACTTCGCCAGCGAGAAGACGGCGAGTCGGTCGCCGCGCGGCCCGCGGCCGACGAACCCGCTGCCGCCCACCTGGATGGCGACGTACTGCTTCTCGGTGTCGGGGTCGTACCAGCTGACCGGGTCGCCGGAGACGGCCTTGTCCGAGAGGTCGAACTCCCAGAGGCGCTCGCCGTCCTCCGCGTCGTAGGCGACGAGCTGGCCGTTCTGCGTCCCGGCGAACAGCAAGCCGGTGCTGGTGGTCATCGACCCGCCCCAGAGGTAGCGGTCGCTGTCGATCCAGTCGCGCCACTGCACTCGCCCCGTGGTGGGGTCGACGGCCGCCACACAGCTGATGTGACCGTTGTAGTCCTCGGGGATGTCCTCCTCGTCGGGTTCGACGTCGACGATACCGCCCCAGAACTTCTCGCCGGGGCGGTACTCCTCGTTGCGCCACGCCACCGAGTGGGGCGTGTTGAGCACCTTGTGGTAGCACAGCCCGGTCTCGGGGCTGTAGGAGGCCGGCTGCCAGTCCTGTCCCCCGAGCAGGCCGGGGAGCATCACGTACTCGCGCTCCTCCTCGACGTGGGGCACCTGCCGCATGAAGTTGAGCTGCTGGGTGAGGGGCTCACCGCGGACCAGCAGGTCGCCCGTCTCCGGGTGCATCGTGTAGGACCACGACGTCTTCCCGGCGTTGTAGACGATGTCGCCGGAGTACTCGAGGTGGTCGATGTCGACGTCGCGGATGAGCATGCGCTGCATCGCCGAGTCGTAGTCCCAGATGTCGTGGGCCGACTCCTGGTGGGACCAGACGATATCGCCCGAGTGAATGTCCACCGCGATGGTCGAACAGGTGTTGCGGTTCGGGCCGGGCCGGACGGTGCCGTTGAAGTCCGGACTCGGGTTGCCGACGTTGAAGTACAGCAGTTCGCGCTCGGTGTCGAGGGTGGGACTCATCCAGTTGGTCCCCCCCGACTGCTTGATGGAGTCGCCGATGTACTCCTCCTCCGGGCAGGGGTGCATCCGCCAGAGCTCCTCGCCCGTCTCGGCGTCGATACAGCAGTGGAACCCGCGGACGCCGTACTCGCCGCCGGCGCTCCCCGTGAACAGCGTGCCG
>CAYYSW010000151.1:6488-6779 GCA_964474395.1 uncultured Halobacteriales archaeon | reverse complement strand
TAGAGGTGGCTGACGACGGCCTCGATCTTCTCGCGGTGGTCCTCGTCGGGGTTCCGGACGTGCCGGTCGGTCCCGAGGGCGTGGTCGGCGGCCGGCGACCCGTTGGCCCGGCCGAGGCCGGCGTCGACCCGACCCGGCGCGAGGCCGTCGAGCGCGCCGAACACCTCCGCGACCTTGAACGGGCTGTAGTGGTTGAGCAACACGGCGCCCGACCCGAGGCGGATCGACTCCGTCTCCGCGGCGAGGTGGCCGAGGAGCACCTCGGGGGTCGTCCCCGCCGGCCTATCGGCC
>CAYYSW010000151.1:0-6478 GCA_964474395.1 uncultured Halobacteriales archaeon | reverse complement strand
TGCTCGCCAGCCCGTGGTGATCTGCGACCCAGAACCGCTCGTAGCCGAGTGCCTCCGCGTGCTGTGGGGCGTCGACGGTGTTCGCGTTCGCGTCCGTCGCGGTGCCGTCGGTGGGGACCGGGGAGAGATCGACGACGGAGAGGTCCATACCCGACGGCGGGGACTGCGAAGGAAAACGGTTCGGCTACCGGAGACGGGAGTGGTCCGTGGGAGACTCCACGACGACCCGCTCGGTTTGGAGTCGCTTTTGTCGCTCGGGCCCGGACCCGCGAGCAGTGCGATCCGACGTTCATCGAGGCCTGCTGGCGCTGACGGTCGCCGGGGCGTTCCTCGTCGGGGTGACCCTCGGGGAGGCCCCGCACATCGCCGCCGTGAGTTCGTTCCTGCTCGGTGTGGCGTTCCTCGGACAGGCGCTGTGGATGCGCGGGGTCGGCGACGGCTCGGTACGTCTCGACTCGGTCATCACGGCCGGCGTCTGTGGCGCCGCGGTCGTCCTGCTCGCCATCCCGCTCGTCGCCTACGTCGTCGGCGGTGCCGGCGTGCTCGTCGGGAGCGCGCTCGTCGTCCTCGACGACGCGGACCATCCGACGTTCGACGGGGCGACCACGCTCGGGGTGTTCCTCGGCGGCGCCAGCGTCCTCGTGTTGGTCGTCACTGTGGTGCTGGAGACGGGGCTGGTACCCTCGCCGTAGGGACCGTCGGGGACGCCACTCGACGACGGTGGTCCCGTCCTGGAGAACGCGCGTCTACTGGCTTCTCTGTCGGTGTAGTCCGGTCTATCCGTCCCGCTCCCGACGCTCAGGCCCGAGCGACGACGATCGCGTCGAACGCCTCGCGGTGCGCTTCACAGAGTCGGAGCGTTATCGTGTCGCCCGCGTCCGGACTGACGCGGAACTCGCCGACGGCGTCGTTCGAACACTGCACGACGTCGTCGGCCGGAACCCGGCCGTCCGAACGCTCCGTCAGGCACGCTCCCGACTCTACCGAACAGACCTCGCACAACTCACAGTTCTCGTCTCGTATCCCCATCAGTAGTGTGACCCGGTCGGTACCTCGGTGGACGGTCAAGTAGGAGTTGACGCTGCCCTGGAAAGCATCCGGCACTCACCGGTCACCCGATCCCCGCTGTCTGCTCGGGCCCCGATGACACTTCCAGTTTCACCGCGGTGCAGGCGATTCCTTTTGTCGAGTACGACCCACAGGAGACGTACACGATGGTTCAGCAGACGATCGCCACCTGCGAGGGCTGTGGCACGACGTTTACGGTTCAGCGACACGACGACGGTACGATCCGACGGCCGACGACCGAGGTGGACTGTGCGTGTCCGCCCGCCAGCTGAGCGGTCGGCGCGTCGGCGTCACCGTTCCGTCTGAGGCGTCCGCGCACCTCCCTGAGGAGTGACTCGACCGACGGCGGTGTGAGACGAACACGGACGGTTTGCCGAATACACGCTCCGTGTCCAGCGGGGCCTTCCGATTGAACTCCGGCTGTTGGGCTGGTTACTCTACTTTAGGCTCTCTGGCGTCGTACGCTACCTCGCGATGACACCCAGTGTCGAAGAACAGCCAGCCGAGAGTCACACGCGGATGCGAGCCGTCGTGGCCGAGACGTACGGGTCTGCGGATGTCCTCCGAGTCGAGGAGGTTGCGATGCCGAGTCCCGATGACGACGAGGTACTCGTTCGGATCCATGCCACAGTCGTCGGCCCGCCAGACTCGGCCGCTCGAGAAGGTCGTCCGTTCCTCATTCGATTCTTCAACGGTCTCAGACGGCCCACGGCGGTACCGGGCGACGTGTTCGCCGGCGAAGTAGTGGCGGTCGGTCGGAACGTCGTGCAGTTCGCTCCCGGTGACGACGTGTTCGGAACCGCCGCTCCCGGGAGCGGTGCACACGCCGAGTACCTGTGCCTGCCTGCGGACGGAGCCATGGCCGTCATGCCGTCGACGCTCACCTACAGCGAAGCCGCTGCCGTCTGTGACGGTGGGCTGACGGCGATGGCGTTCCTGGAAGACCACGCGCATCTTCAGGCGGGACAGTCCATCCTCATCAACGGGGCGTCCGGTTCGGTCGGGACGGCTGCGGTGCAGATCGCGAGGGGGCTCGGCGCGACGGTCACCGGCGTCTGCAGTACCGCGAACGTCGAGTTGGTTCGTTTGCTCGGCGCGGAAACTGTGATCGACTACACGGTCACCGATTTCGCGGCGACCGAGACGACGTACGACGTCATCTTCGATGCCGTCGGTAAGCGACCGTATTCGACGTGCAGGGGCTCGCTCACCCCCGGCGGGCGCTACCTGACGACCGTCCTCTCGGTGCGAATCCTGCTCCAGATGCTGTCGACCCGGCTGGTCGGTGACAAACGGGCGATCTTCGCAGCCACCGGGCTGGCGTCGCCGCTGACGAAGCGTGCACACCTCCATACACTCCGCGACCTCGTCGAATCGGGGACGTTCCGCCCGGTGATCGACCGAACGTATTCACTCGACGACATCGCTGACGCACACCGGTACGTCGATACCGGGCACAAGACGGGGAGCGTCGTCGTCACGGTAGAGTAAATGCTCTGCTGAAGGCGCTCGTCGCCGGCTGAACGATGGTGACGCCCTGTGAGTCTCGTTCTACGATCGACGTAGCGAGAACACGAGAACAGAGAACGATGGGCCGCTACATCCGATCTCTGGATCGGCTACGCTGTTCCTGACAGCGTCTCGGTGGGCCGGAAACCGCTGCGGGATGCGAGGAGAGATCACGGCCGGAGCCCAGATCGCGAGAGACGCTTTTTACCACTACCCCCCGAACGGGGAACGATCGCGGAACGAGAAGGGGTAGAGACGCTCTCCGGCTTCTCACGTCGAACGGACTCTGCAGAAGGCGAAGGCGGACGAGCCGGTGAAACTGATGCAAACCCAGCCGATCCGATCACAGTACGTTGTGAGGTGGCTGCCCTGACGACGAAGGACGTCGCTCCCGGCGAGACTGTGAAGTAAAACACCGCGTGGAATCCCGGGTGGTTCCTACTCGATATCGAGGCTCGGACGGGCGACCGCATCGATCGTCGCGGTGACCTGCGGTTTGAACCCACCGACCTCCGGGTCACGCTCGACTGCGTACAGCGTGTACGCGCGCCCCGCCTCGAGGCCCTCGACGGTGACGTCGAGTCCCGGCCCCGATTCCGACCGTCGATTGCCCGAGAGGCCGACCGTCGCCTCCGGGTCGATACGCAGGTAGCGGGTCGCCTCGCCGAACGCGACCGACCTGCGGGCCTTCCCGGCCACCTCGACGTTCATGGTGCCGAGTTCCGTCTCCGCGTGGACGACCCGGAGCATGACCTCGTCGCCGTCCGGAAGCATCGTCCGGCCGTACCCCGGCGGCTGCTCGCTTCGGTTGTCGACGAGCGAGAGCGTCCGGAGCCCCGGCTGTGACAGCTCGGGGCTCGCCTCGCCGACGACGAGCAGCGTGTAGTTGCGGCCGTCCTGCGGGTCGAAGTCGGTGATCTCGAAGAGGGTCTCGTCGGCGTTCCCGTGTGGCGTGACGCGGAACCCGAGCCCGACCGCCGGGATGTCCGTGTACTCCGCGGGGATGTTCGGCCGGACGGACGGGAACCGGAGGTTCTCGATCACGGGCACCTCACCGAGCGCCCTGAATCCGGGGACGAAGGCGTAGACGTCGATCGCCGGGGCGTCCGGCGAGAGATGTCCCACGCGGACGCGTGCGGATTCGATGCCGTCCTCGAGGCGGTCCGCGGCCGCTTCGATGTCGCGTTCGTCCGGGTGCTGTGCGGCGGCGAGACCGGTTCCGCCGACCGTCGTCGCGGCACCGGCCGCGCCGAGCAGTTTCAGGAGTCTCCGTCGGGTGTCATCTACCATGGCGCGAGTTGTTCTCCAACGGATACCCAATTAGTTATCCTCCGATATCATTCGAATTTTTATAATACAGGTAACTCTAACAAAGTTCTTGCAATGAATTAACTGCGAGTTAGGGGGTATGTAGCACTCCGCCGTTCGGTCGGTCCGGCGCCGCACGGGCGTTCTCCAGCGGCCCAGGTGACGATACTCGGTTCCGTGTACGCGCTGAATCGAAGGAGGTCCGACTGGGGACGCCGCCCGGCCAAGTCCTGTCCCGTTCCGTCCCTCAGTGTCTCACCCCCCAGCACGCGGCGTCGTCCCCGAGGGGTGGTAGTCCGAGGCTATCGCCCGGTGGTCGATCGCACGGGTCAGGGAGAACAGGGGATGTGACGCTTCGATAGCGGTAATAAGGCCATTACTATTAGTGCACAGAGCCTTGAGTAGAACGCACACCCGCCGAGTGTTCCGCTGCAAGTTCCCCCGTCAGATCGGATCGCTCGGCGGGCGTGTTCTCTTCCCCCCGTTGACCGACGGTCCCCCCGCGTAGAGGCGCTCGCTTCGCGCGTCTGCTTTATCGGTTTCCCCGACGAGGACGCTGCGAGCCGCCGATCCGGGTTCGTCTCTCACGGGGACGGGTCGGAGCGACTCGATTTCCCCTTCCGACGGGACACGCGCTCTGGACGTGCACGTACCGCCGTCCGTCCCGCCGTGCCACCGCTGTCCGTCCCGTCGTGTATGGCCGTGACCGTCGTATCCCGCTTTCCACCGGGACACGCTCTCCGGGTCGAAGGGCCCCCGACCGGTCCCTCGCCGTCGGTCCCTCGGTTCTCACACGTTCGTGCGGCTCTCGCCGTGGCGCACCGTCGATACGGACGAGCGACGGCGACCCCCTCCCTAGTGGGCATGTCGGTGAATTCCCCTCGCGTTCCGTCCTCCTTCATCGACGATGGGATGACCGTCGGACCACGGGTTCCATCCGAGACCCGCCGGAAACGACGCGGTCGACCTTCGAGTGGCCCACTGATAGCCGCTCGATCGGGCTCCCCTCGGGAACTGCGCGATCAGTTGTGACGAACTTTCGACGACGTGATCCACGACGCTCTCCGTATTATGTCGACGACACTACTCGACAGTAACCTGTTTGTCCTAACATCTTTACAGAAAAGAACCAGGTGTCCGAAACAAATATGCGCCGAAGACCCGTGACAACGACCAGTGGCACCGCCCGAATCACACAGCGAGGGTGTTCCCGACCGACCGACAGCGGAGCGACCGTCGGTCGGCGCGACGCTACAGGTCGACGGCGTCGAGAAGGTGTACGACCGCGGCCGGCCGGTTCGCGCGGTAGCCGACGTCTCGCTTTCGCTTCCCGCGGGGTCCTACACCGCGGTGATGGGGCCGAGTGGCTCGGGGAAGACGACGCTCATGAACCTCCTCGGCGCGCTCGATACGCCTACTAGTGGAGATCTCCTGTTCGACGGGCGGGACCTCGCGACGATGCCGGAAGGCGAGCGGGTCGGCCTCCGCGGTCGGTCCGTCGGCTTCGTCTTCCAGTCGTTCCATTTGATGCCCCGGCTCACCGCCCTCGAGAACGTCGCGCTCCCGCTGGTGTTCGCGGACGTCGAAAAACGTGAACGCCACGAGCGGGCGCGTGACCTGCTTGCCCAGTTCGGGATGGCCGACCGGGCGGACCACCGCCCCTCGGAACTCTCGGGCGGCCAGCGCCAGCGAGTCGCCATCGCCCGTGCGCTGGTGCGCGACCCGGGCCTGGTGCTCGCCGACGAACCCACCGGGAACCTCGATACGACGACCGGTCAGCGCATCATGGACGCCATCGGGCAGCTCCAGGAGGCGGGGACGACGGTCGTCCTCGTCACCCACGAGCGGGCGGTCGCCGAGCGAGCCGACCGGATCGTCCACATTCGGGACGGCCGACTGACGGAAATCGAGATCCCCGACGGCAGCGGGCGCTGAGCGATGCTGGCCGGGCAGACCGTCGCGCTCGCCTGGCGGTCGATCAGGAGCCACGCCGGACGGTCCGCGCTGACCGTCCTCGGCGTGCTGATCAGCGTGGCGATGGTCGTCGCGCTGGTCACGCTGGGCGCCGGCGTACAGGCGAGCCTAGCAGGCGATATCGCCAGCGACGCGTCGACGATCAACGTCTGGGCGGGTCCCGAAGAGGGCGCTCGACATCCCGGTGGTGGGGCAGAGCCGGTGTTCACCGACCGCGACGTATCGCACATCGAGGCGCTAGATGGTGTCAAGCGGGTCGGGACGCGAGGCTATGCTCGTGTCGGGGCGATCGCGATCGATGGCAGTTGGGTTCGAAATCAGCAGGTGGTGGCGGTGACTTCAGGGTACTTCTCGGCCAGCGAGTTCGATCGCGGGAGGCCCTTCGAGGGCGGTGATCGTGAGGTGGTCCTCAACCCGGCCGCTGCCGATCGGTTCGAGGGGAACGTGAGCGTCGGTGATCCCGTCACGCTGGCTCGACCGGACGGCAACGAGTCGGCTACCGTCGTGGGGATTCTTTCCGACTCGCAGGCGAAGGATCCCTTCGACGGTCTCGGGGAGAAGCCACGGGTGTACGTTCCGACGGACCCCTTCTACGGTGGTGGGAGCGATGGGGATGGGC
>CAYYSW010000150.1:0-6793 GCA_964474395.1 uncultured Halobacteriales archaeon | reverse complement strand
CCGCCGACCACGGCAACGCCGACGACATGGGCACGCCCGAGGAGCCCCACACCGCCCACACGACCAACCCCGTGCCGGTCGTTCTCCTCGACGACGACGCCCCCGACGCCCTCCGCGGGAACGCCGGCCTCGACGCGCTCGCACCCACGCTGCTCGAACTGATGGGCGTCGAACGGCCCGGGGCGATGACCGGCGAATCGCTCCTCCGCTGACGGCCGCCGAACCCGACTTCCGCCCCGCGCCGGACGGCCCTCGTATCCCGCCCAGACTGGCTACTGGTCCCCCTCGCCGTCGTCGCCGCCGCGGCCGTCGCCCTCGAGTCGACGTCGGGGGCGTCTGGAACGTCTCGATGTGGTTCCTCGTGTTCGCGACCGCGAACTCCGTCGGCGTCATCCTCGCGGATGGGGTGTTCCCCGCCGGTGCTCCCTCGAACGGGTCCGGCGGGCCGTCGATAGCTAGCCCGTCCGGAAGGAGAGATCGAGCGACGGGGCGCTGTGGGTCGGACTCCCCATCGAAATCACGTCCGCGGACCCGTACGTTCGACCGGACGGAGGACGGCGAGTACCGGGCGGTTCACTCAGTCGGTCGATTCGAGCTGACCCCGGAGTTCGCCCGACGGGTTGGCCGTCGTGTGGACGTTCACGTAGAACCCGGCCGGGTTCGCCGCGAGCTCCTCGACGAGGTCCGTATCCTCGATGGTCCCGCCGACGTTGATGGGGTCGGAGTGGGTCGCGGACCGCGGCGTCCCGCCGCCCGTCCCGTCGGGGCTCCCGGTGAACTGCGCGAGGAACGTCACGACGGGACCGTTGGTCCCCGCCTCACCGCGGTGGATGTGCGCCTGCGTCACGTTCTCGACGTTCCGCACGAGGAGGTGGTAGTGCCACGTGCCGTCCTCGCTCGGCGAGAACCAGGCGATGCCGCTCCCGTCGCTCTCGACCGGCGGTACCTCGTTCTCCCCGGCCAGCCGGGCGACGAACGGCGCGCCCGGGACGGCGACGGTGAGGCTGTGTCTCCCGGGACCGAAGCGGCCCGTCGCGCCGTCGAACAGCGGTTGTTCGGTCCCCGGGTCGAAGACGCCCGCGCCGGCCGCGTTGACGTAACTCGCGAGCGAGAGCGTCTCCCGGCAGTCCTCCCGGACGCGGAAGTCGACGGTCGCCGTGGAGTGGTCGACGGTGATGTCCCCGGTCCGGACGCAGTCGGCGAGGCCCGACCGCAGGTCCGACCCGCTCCCCGTGCGAACGACGGGGTCCTCGCTGCTCCCGTGGAGGAACCGGATGAGCCGACGCTGGGCGTTGTAGAAGTCGTCGCCGTCCTCCCCCAGTCGCTGCTCGGGTCGCCCGCCGACGAAGTCGACCTGGTAGGCGGTCGCTCCTGAGTCCGACCCGCCGTTCGACATCCCACAGACGGCCGGCGGCCGTATCTCGACGAACAGCTGCCTGTTCTCCTCGCGTATCTCGCTCCACTCGACGCGCTTGCGCCGGACGATGCGCTCGGGCGCGAGCGCCGGGTCCCGGAGGATCAGCGCGGACGTGAACGCCGGCGGTCGGCCGCCCTCCCCCTCGCCCTCGCCGGGCATACAGGGGTCCGGAACCGTCGACGCTCCCGGCCCGGTCGGCTTCCCGACGACGATACGCATGGTCATCCCGAACACCTCGTGGGGCGGACAGAAGAAGTCGTAGACGCCCGCCTCGTCGAAGGTGAACAGCCAGACGGCGTCGCTCCCGAGCATCGGCGAGGTGATGAACCCCGGGTCGGCCCGCCGGTCGGGGATCCGCTGTTGCCGGCCCACGAAGGGGTGGTACGCCGTGACGGCGTGGTCGGGGGTAGCAAAGTGGAACGCGACGGTGTCGCCCCGCTCGACGAACAGCCCCGTCGGCGAGAAGAAGAACTCCGGTATCGGCCCGTCGGAGCGCGGCCGTATCAGCAGCTCTACCTCGTGGTCGGGGTCCACGGGCAGGTCGTCGTCCGGCGAGAGCGCCGTGTACCCGAAGTTCGGGTCGATATCGTGGTCGTCGGCGCTCTTCGAAGCGGCGGCGGTCCCGCTTCCGAACGCCGTCACCGCGGCCCCGACGCCGAGCGCTTGGAGGAGACGGCGCCGGTCGGGGTCGACGGGTCCGCTACTGGTAGACTGGTCGTTGTCGTGAGTGGTCATGGCGCACACACCTGTTAGTCAACTAATGTATAGTTATGTCTCAGGAACACGTCTGCAGGGAGACCTTATTTCCGCGCAACGGTCGGTTGCGGTTACGTGCCGTCCGAGTCGTCTGCGGTGTCCCGGCGGGCGGCGCGCTCGGCGCTCTCCCAGTCGGTCGACTCCATCTCGCGGCGGG
This sequence comes from uncultured Halobacteriales archaeon, assembly GCA_964474395.1. GTDB lineage: Archaea > Halobacteriota > Halobacteria > Halobacteriales > Haloarculaceae > Halomarina. Next base: position 4,463 of record CAYYSW010000150.1, on the reverse strand, counting down.
AACCCTCCTCGCGGACGAGGGCGTACAGGACCAGCGGCGCGCAGACGGCGAACGCCACGAACAGGAGGAAGGGGAGGGCTTCGGCTGCCATACCCCCACGTCGCTCGGCCGACAGGTTAGTCGTTACGCCGGTGGACCACGCGCCCGCCGACGACGGTGTGTGTCACGTCGATGTCGGCGACGTCCGTCGGGTCGGCGTCCCACGGCGACTCGGCGAGGACGGTGAGGTCGGCGCGCTTGCCCACCTCGACGGTCCCCGCCTCGTCCTCCTCGAAGGCGGCGTAGGCCGCCCCGCGGGTGTACGCCCGCAGCGCCTCGGTGACGGTGAGGCGCTGGCCCTCGCCGGGCGCGGTGACGGCCTGTCCGACGCCGAACAGGGGGTCCATCGGCATGCAGTCGCTCCCGAAGGCGACGGTGACCCCAGCGTCGAGCAGGTCGCGGTAGCGGTTGGTCGCCCGCGCCCGTTCGCGACCGAGACGGTCCTCGTAGAGGCCGCCCTCGCGGGCCCACTTGAGGAAGTTCGGCTGGACGGAGGCGACGACCCCGAGGTCCGCGAACCGCTCGATGGCCCCGTCGGTGAGCAGCTCGGCGTGTTCGACGCGGTGGCGCATCCCCGCCGGGTCGCCGGTGTCGGCGTAGGCGTCGAGGACGGCGTCGATTGCGGCATCCCCGATAGCGTGGGCCGTGAACTGGAGGCCCGCATCGTCCGCCCGGGAGACGAGGTCGGCGAGTTCGTCGGGGTCGACGACCCACTGGCCGTCCTCCCCGGTTCCCTCGTACGGCTCGGAGAGCTTCGCGGTCCGCGCGCCGAAACTCCCGTCGGTGAAGCTCTTGACCGCGCCGACGCGGACGAGGTCGCTGCCGTGGTTCGTCCGCTCGCCGAGGTCGACCAGCGAGTCGAGGTGGTCGCTCCAGTAGTTGAGGCGCACCCGCAGGTCGAGGTCCCCCGCGGCGTCGAGGTCGCGGTACACCTCGGGGGCGGCCGACTCGCGGACCATGTCGTGGACGCCCGTGACGCCGAGTTCGTGGGCGCGGTCCCGCGCGGCGACGACGAGGTCGCGCATCCCCGCCGCGTCCGGTTCCGTCGCGGCGTACACCGGGTCCACGGCCTCCTCGACGACGACGCCCGTCGGCTCGCCGCCCTCACGTCTCACGTCGTCGTCCGGCATCGCGTCGGCCAGCAGGTCCAGCGCGACGCCGTTGAGGCTGGCCGTGTGCATGTCCTCGCGGAAGGCGGCGACCGGACGGTCCTCGCTCACCCGGTCGAGGTCCTCGCGGGTGAGGTACCGCGAGTCGCCCCACGAGCTCTCGTCGTAGCCGTAGCCGAGGACCCACTCGCGGTCGTCGCGCGCACTGTCTTCCAGGAGGTCCACGGCCGATTCGGGCGAGTCCGCAGTCGAGAGGTCGGCGTGGACCAGCGACCGCCCGACCATCGGCAGGTGGGTGTGGGCGTCGACGAACCCCGGCAGGACGACGCCGCCATCGACGTCCACCACGTCGGTCCCGGCGCCCTCGAGGAAGGCCACCTCGTAGGTCGACCCGATGCGGACGATTCGCCCGTCGCGGACGGCGACGGCTTCCGCGTCCGGAGTCGCGTGGTCGTCGTCCACCGGTCCGGCCAGCGTGTGGACCGCCGCGTTCGTCAGGATGCGGTCGGCGGGTGCGGTCATACCGGACGCGCGTGGCGAGCGAGCAAAAGGGTAGCCACTGCGCCCGACGGCGCTACTCGTCTCCCTTCTCGCCCTCGTCGACGGCGAACCGGTAGTGATGTGGGACCATGTAGTACTCGTTGCCGCAGTGCTTCGCCATGTAGGTGGTGCCGTCGGCGTCGAGGTTCACCTGCCACTCGACGGTCGCGCCACACTCCGGACAGCGGGCGTTGTCCCGGGCCTCGACGAACGGAACCACCGCGTCGTCCTCGATGTCGACCATACCGCGGGGACGGGCGGCGGGGACTTCAATCCCGCTCGACCCGACCGCGAGCGAGCGATTGATGGCGCGACCCGACGACCCCGGACCATGCCCGGACCACCGTTCATCGAGGGACGGAGCGTCTCGCTCCACCCCGTCGGGGAGGAGGACCACGGGGCCATCCAGCGCGACATGAACGACCCCGAAATCCGCGTCTCCGGCGGCGGCCCGACCGGCCCCACCACCGGCGAGGACGTCGAGTCGTTCCTCGACGGGTTCGACGAGGGTGACACCGTCCTCGTGGCGGTCCGGGACGGCGAGTACGCCGGCCTGCTCACCCTCCGGACGGACGTCCAGCACGAGGTGGGAACCCTCGGCGTCTGGGTGACGCCGCGCGCGCAGGGCGCGGGCGTCGCGCGGGAGGCCTGTTCGCTCCTGTTCGACTGGGCGTTCGACCACGATGGCCTCCACAAGGTCGCGGCGCGGGTGTTCGCGTTCAACGACGCCTCCCGCGCGCTGGTGGACTCCCTCGGGTTCGCCGAGGAGGGCGTCCACCGCGAGGAGCGCTACGCGGGCGGGGAGTACCACGACGCCCACTACTTCGGCCTGCTGGCCGGGGAGTGGCGCGAGCGCGGGGAGTAGTCACTCGTCGCCGGCGCTCCCCTCCCCGCCGGCGCGCGTCTCGACATCGACGTCCTGCGGGACGCCGCCCCGGACCGCCTGCCCGTAGTTGAGGAGGGCGACGAAGACGACGCCGCCCACGACGTTCCCCAGCGTCGTCCACAGCAGGAAGTGGCCGTAGTCGGCGACCGTGACCCCCTGCCCGAGCAGGAGGGCCGCGAGCACCTCCGTCGTCCCGAGGAGGCTGTGGTGGAACGGGCCGAACCCGATGCCGGCCGTCACCACCGCCACCGAGAGGAACTCCCCGGCGGTGTCGCGGGCGGCCGCGACGAGCCACGTCACCAGTCCCATCAGCCACCCGGCGACGAGGCCGCTCAGCAGTATCGTCGTCGCCGAGTACGGCACCAGCGCCGACGCCAGCGTCCGGAACGCCGCCGGGTCCACGACGTCGAGGGGCGGCCCGAGGAGCGCGATGATGACGGCGAAGACGCCACAGCCGAGCAGGTTCGCGGGGAAGATGACCGCCCAGAGGCGCCCGAGGTCACGGAGCGACGCCTCCCCGTCGAGCACCGGCAGGAGGCCCATCGCGGTGTGGGCCGTGAACAGTTCGGTCTGCCCGAGGAGCACCAGCAGGAAGCCGATGACCGAGACGCCCGCGAGGACGAACTGCCGGGTGAGCGCCGACCCGAACCCGTCGGCGAACGTCAGCGCCATCGCCATGAACAGCGCGCCGAAACTGAGGTTCAGGCCCGCCGCGACGCCCGACAGCGCCAGCCCGCCGGCCGGGCGGCGCATCTCCTGGAGGGCGTTCGCTATCTCCTGTTCGAGCACCGCCCGGTAGTCCCGCGTCTCCGCGGACACCTCCCGCTCGGGCCGGTCGCCGTCGCTCATCTGTCCCCCATCTCCCGTCGGGGTTCATCCGCCGTCGGTTTCAAAGCACACCCGGCGTGGTCAGCCTCCCCGGGCCGGCATCCCCCGCGGGCGATGCGTAACGGTTAGCCCTCCCCGCTCCGAGGCCCGCGTATGACCGACACCGCCAGCTCCGAGGACCTCGCCGACCGAGTCCTCGACGGCGACCTCCGGCTCCACGAACTCGAAGACCACGCCGACGCCGACACCGCCGCCGAGGCACGGCGCGTCCTCCTCGCCCGGGAGACGGGCGCGGACCTCGACACCGTCGGCGAGTACGCCTTCGACGCCGCCGACGCCGAGAGCAACATCGAGAACATGGTCGGGGCCGCGCAGGTCCCGATGGGCGTCGCCGGTCCCATCCCCGTCGACGGCGGGGCCGCCTCGGGCACTCACTACCTCCCGCTCGCGACGACGGAGGGCGCCCTCGTCGCCTCCGTCAACCGGGGCTGTTCTGCCATCCGCGCCGCCGACGGCTCGACGGCCCGCGTCCTCAAGTCGAAGATGACCCGCGCGCCCGTCTTCCGGGTGACCGACGTGGGCGAGGCCGGGGAGGTCGTCTCGTGGGTGCGGGACAACGAGGAACGACTCCGGGAGGCCGCCGAGTCGACGACAAACCACGGCGAACTGCGCGACGTGACGCCGTACGTCGTCGGGGACAACGTCTTCTTACGATTCGGCTACGACACGAAGGACGCGATGGGGATGAACATGGCCACCATCGCGACCCAGGCAGCCTGTGAGGTGGTCGAGGCGGAGACCCCCGCGGACCTCGTCGCCCTCTCGGGGAACCTCTGTACGGACAAGAAACCCGCCGCCATCAACGCCGTCGAGGGGCGCGGGCGGACCGTCAGCGCCGACGTCATCCTCCCTCGGGAACAGGTCGAGGACCGCTTCAAGACCACGCCCGAGGCCATCGCGGAGGCAAACACCCGGAAGAACCTCGTCGGGTCGGCGAAGGCCGGCGCGCTCGGGTTCAACGCGCAGGCCGCGAACGTCGTCGCCGCCGCCTTCCTCGCGCT
>CAYYSW010000149.1:0-6828 GCA_964474395.1 uncultured Halobacteriales archaeon | reverse complement strand
CCCGGGACTTGTGGATGGCGGGCGCGACGATGTGGGAGGGGGCCTCGTCGGCCACCTGGAGGACCCACTCGCCGAGGTCCGTCTCGACGACCTCGACGCCGCGTTCCTCGAGGTACTCGTTGACGTCGATCTCCTCGCTGGTCATCGACTTCGACTTCACGAGGCGGTCGGCGTCCCGTTCCTCGCAAACCTCGGAGACGTACCGGTTGGCGTCGGCGGCGTCCTCGGCGATGTAGAGGTGACCGCCGCGGGACTCGACCTCGCGGCGGACCTGCTCGATGAGGTCCGGCAGGCGGTCGATGGCGTCCTCCTTGATGGCACGGGCCTCCTCCTTCAGTTCCTCGTAGTCTTCCAGTTTCTCGACGGACTCGTAGCGACCCTCGTTGAACCCTCTCGTCCCCCGGGAGACGGCCGGCCCCTCGGTCGCCAGCAGGTGGCGGATGTGGGCGGCCTTCGTGTCGCGGTCGACGCTCATTCGCCCTCCCCCTCGTCGGTGAGGACGACCACGTGGACTTCCTTCGGCCCGTGAGCACCCCTGACGAGGTCGCCCATGTCGGCGGTGGCGCTCGGCCCCGTCGCGATGATGGCGCTCTCCCCGTCGCGCAGGAGGTCGCCGAACCGCGAGAACGCCGTCGGCATGTCGGGCAGGACGTCGCGTTCGTCGAGGACGGCGACGTGCCGGTCGGCGTAGAGGCTCACGGGTTCGACGTTCCCCTCGGCGCGGACGACGACGCTGCCGTAGTCGGCGATGCCGAACTCGACGGGCGTGACGCCGGTCGCCGCCGCCCTGAGCGCGGCGGGGGTCGGGTCGGTGTCCACCTCGTCCGGCAGGGCCACCCCATCGAAGGGGAGCGGTGCGCCGACCGCCGGCGTTTCGAGGACCGCGTCCAGTGCCTCGGGGAACCCCTCGGCGTCAGTCTCCGTCCACCCCACGTCCAGTCGGTCGAGCGACGACCGGAACGCGGAGACCGGGCTGCTTGCCATGGGATAGCATCGACACCGACGCGACAAGAGGGTTGCGAGTCGCGCAATCGAGACACGGGAACGGGACGGAACGGGCCGTGACCGCGGGTCGGTCGGGAGCCGTTCCGGACCTCGGGGTCCGCCCGGGCCGGGCGGGCTATCGAGTGACCAGAACGACGCTGAGGACGGCGAACGCGATTCCGAGCAGTCGCGTCGGCGTGACCTCGTCGCCGAGGACGACCATCCCGATGGCGGCCGCGACGACGAAGTACATCGCCCCGAGGGTGGAGACGACGGTCGTCGACCCCGCGGAGAGCCCGAGGTACATGGAGATGAGGCCGGCACCGGTGAACAACCCGGCCGCGCCGGCGAGCAGTCCCCCCCTCGCCGTGACCGTGAACGACGCGTCCGAGACGAGGACGAACCCGAGGGCGAGCAGTCCAGCGACGAGATACGAGACGGCGGCGGCGGTCCGGGGGTCGATGGACTCCGAGGCGGCGTCGCCGAGAACCACCCAGACGCCCCACGTCGTCATCGTGACCAGGCCGAAGAAGACTGCCGAATCCATCTCGGGGAGGCTCATCGGTTCCGAAGGGGAATCACCACGACAAGAGAGGTCGTCCGTCTCACCGGCGGTCTTCAAGTCACTCCGGCCGAGTTCCGGAGTGCCGGGGCCGAACGTCCGCTCAGCCGAACAGCCGTTCGCGCAGCGTCCGGGACCGACGCTTCTCGGCCAGCAACACCGAACAGTCCACCTCGTCGACCACGTCCATGACGAGCGAACTGGAGACCAGCCGGCGCAGGAGGCCGCGCTCGGTGGCGCCGATGATGACCATCGTCGCGTCCCGTGCGGCCCGCTCGATGGCGTCCTCGACGTCGCCCGACTCGACGCGCAACTCGACGTCGTCGAGGCCCTGTTCGTCGGCCCACCCCGCGAGGAAGGCCTCGCCTGCCTCGTGGTCGTCGTCGACGTTGAGCAGGGTGATGTCGCTGCCGTACTCCTTCTGGAGGAGCTTCGCGACGGCCGCGCTCAGTTCGGAGTCGGGCCCGCCCGCCGTCGGCACGAGGATGCGTTCGGGGTCGAACCCGCGGTCCTTGAGCACGAGGAAGTCACACGGCGGGTCGCCCGTGACGTCGTCCATCGCGCTCTCGACGCGCCCCGGCGAACCGTGGGTGTCGGCCCCCCAGCCCATCACGACGACGTCCGCGTTGTGGGTCTTCGCCGTCTCGAACACCTCGTCGAAGCTCCGGTGGGAGATGACGGTGTGGGTCTCGACGGGCACGCCGAACGTCTCGGCGTCCTTCCGGGCGGACTCGAGCAGGTGCTCCGATTCGGCGTCGAGTTCGTCGACGTGGTCCGCGCCGTACTGGAGGGCAGTCTGGTCGGGGACGGTGACGATGTGGACCGCATCGACGGTCCCGCCGCGCTGCTTGGCGATGGCGCTCGCCAGCGTGATGAGGTCCGTCTCGTTGGCCGGGTTCGCGAGCGGGACCATCACGCGGTACTCGCCGCCGTCGGGCTGTGCGACGTTGGCGATGTCGACTGCGGCTCGGGGCATCTCCTCGGGGCGCGAGAGGACCCAGTCGGAGAGCGCCCCGCGCTGTTCGGCCCGCGAGCGGGCGTAGAAGACGTACCAGAGCGCGGCGAAGACGACGAACCCGGCCCCGATGGCGATGATCTCGACGTTGATGAACGCGATGAGCGCGACGGAGCTCATCGCACCGAGGATGGGCGTCACGGGGTAGAACGGTACCGTGTACGACGGCTCGTAGTCCACCGCGTCGGACTCGCGGAAGACGATGAGCGCGACGTTCAACAGCGCGTAGATGACGAGATGCAGGATGCTCCCGAGCGTCGAGAGCGTCTCGACGTTCCCCAGCGCGATGAACACGAGGATGAACCCGCCGGTGATGGCGATGGCCTTGTACGGCGTCCCGAAGCGAGGGTGGACCTCGTTGATGTCGGGCGTGACGATGCGGTCCCGGCCCATCGCGAAGTTGATCCGCGAGGACGCGAGGATGGACGCGTTCGCGCTGGAGGCGGTCGCCAGCAGCCCGCCGGCGAGCATCGCCACCGCGCCGATGGGTCCGATGATGATGCGGGCCACCTCGACGACCGCTATCTGGTCGGTCGGGAGGCCCCCGATGAACCCCTCCTCGACGGCCGCGCTCATCACGACGAGGACGAGCGCGTAGATGACCGTCACGATGACGACGCTCCCGATGACCGCCCGCGGGAGGTTCTTGCCCGGGTCCTGTATCTCCTCGGCCACGCTGGTTATCTGGACGAACCCGAGATACGAGACGAAGATGAGCCCCGTCGTCGAGAGCATCGCGCTGTAGCCCTTCGAGGCGGGGAGGTTCGCGGGGTCCGACCGGAGCGCTCCGACGGTCGTGAAGACCGCGAGGATGACGACGAGGACCACGACGATGACGTTCTGGAGCTTCCCGGTCTCCTTCGCACCGACGTAGTTGATGAACACGAAGAAGGCCGCGCCGGCGAGGGCGATGAGCTGGACGTACGAGAGGCTCAGCACCCCGGCTCCGATGGAGCCGGTGACGCCGAAGATGGCCCGGATGTACTCCCCGAAGCCGATCATGTAGAACGCGCTGGCGAAGGCGAGCCCCATCCAGTTGGCCCATCCCGCGATCGACCCGAACAGTGGGCCGAGCGCCTGGTTGACGTAGTAGTACGCGCCGCCGGACTTCGGCATCGCCGTCCCGAGCTCCGACGCCGAGAAGGCGGTCAACAGCGCGATGACGCCGCCGAGGAGGAACGAGACGACGGCGAACGACCCGGCCTGCGAGATGGCCGTCCGCGGCAGGACGAAGATGCCCGCGCCGATCATCGTCCCGACGCCGATGGTCAGCGCTGCGAGGGGCCCGAGGTCCTTGGCGAGTTCCTGGTCACTCATCGGTATCGGTGCGTGTGCGGGCGGCCACCTGACGGTCGGGGCCGGCGTACGATACCTTACGCATCCGCACCCCCGGGCAGCGCCACGACCGGACGGTTCGTCTCCGTGACGAGCGCGAGCGTTCGGTCGCCCGAGAGCAACTGGACCCAGCGACTCCCCCCGCGGGGGTGGAAGGCGACGGCGCTGACGTCCATGTCGTTGGCCGCCTCGAGGACGGCGTCGACGACGTCCTCGCCGTAGCGGACCTCCGTCGCCGCGTCGGGGAACGTCTCCTGGAAGGCCTCGAACGCCTCGGCGGCGATGCCCTCGCTCTGTTCGACGGGCGTCTTGTCCGGGGCGCCCCCACCTTTCTCGACGACGTGCAGGACGGTGACCCGTCCGGGGTCGTATCGGGCGAGCGCCGCGGCCGTCGCCCGGGCGTCTTCGGCGTCCGCGACGGGAACGAGGACGTCCGCGAGCAGGTCGCTCATGGTGACTGACCTCCGTGTGTGGCGTCGCTCGTGAGCATATACTCTCCCCGACGGCGGCGGTGCGCATAACGCTTCGTTCTCGGGAGCGGGTTGATGAAAACGGATTTACCCCCGACGGTTCACCTCCGGTGTATGAAGAGGAGGTCGCCGTGCGCGTAATCGTCGTCGGGGCTGGCGAGGTCGGGTCGAGCATCGCCGCCTCGCTCTGTGAGAGCCACGAGGTCGTCGTCGTCGACATCGACTCCGACCGGGTCGGGGCGCTCACGTACGACATCGACGTGCTCGCCGTCCAGGGCGACGGGGGGAACCTCGGAACGCTCCAGGAGGCGGGCATCGAGGAGGCCGACCTCCTCATCGCCAGTACGGACGACGACGAGACCAACATCGTCACCTGCGGGACGGCGAAGACCGTCAGCGACGCGTTCACCATCGCCCGGGTGAAGGACAAGCAGTACCTCGACACCTGGCGGGGCGCGGAGGGGGCCTTCGGCATCGACTTCATGGTCTGTACGGTCCTGCTGGCCGCCCAGACCATCGTCCGCCTCATCGGTCTGCCCGCCGCCCAGGACGTCGACGCCTTCGCCAACGGCGCCGTCCGGATGGCCCAGTTCGAGATCCCGGCGGACAGTCCCGTCGCGAACCAGACGATCGCGGAGGCCGACCGCTTCTCCTCGTTGACGTTCGCGGCCGTCATCCGCGACCACGAGATAATCATCCCCTCAGGGGACACGGTCATCCGGTCCGAGGACGAGGTCGTCGTCATCGGCAGCCCCCAGAGCGTCCGGGAGTTCGGCGCCGACATCTCGCCGGACGACGCCGGGCCGCGGGACATCGTCATCGTCGGCGGCAGCGAGGTGGGCTATCAGGTGGCCCGACTGCTCGAGGCGCGTGACTTCCGCCCGCGACTCATCGAACGCGACCCCGAACGGGCCCGCAAGCTCGCAGAGCGACTCCCGAAGACCACCGTCATGGAGTCCGACGCGACCGACCGGGCGTTCCTCGAACGCGAGAACGTCGGGGAGGCCGACACCGTCGTCGCTACCCTGGAGAGCGACGAGAAGAACCTGCTTGCGGGCCTGCTGGCCAAACGGCTGGGGGCGCGCCGGACCGTCTCGCTCACCGAGACCGGCGAATACGTCGACCTGTTCGAGGCCGTGGGACTGGACGTAGCGGTCAACCCCCGGGAGGTGGCCGCCGAGGAGATAACCCGCTTCACGCGCGAACAGCGCGCCGAGAACGTCGCCATCATCGAGGGCGACCAGGCGGAGGTGCTCGAACTCACCGTCGATTCCGACAGCGCGCTCATCGACCGGCCCATCCGCGAGGTGGTGACCGATCTCCCGGAGGGGACAGTCATCGGCGCCATCACACGCGACGGCGACCTCGTCACCCCGCGCGGGGAGACGGTCATCGAGATCGGGGATCACGTCGTGCTGTTCGCCCGGACGAAGGACATCGACGACATCGCGGCGAAGGTGTAAGCGGCCGTGCAGGTACGGGTCGACTGGCGGACGAGCGCCAGTATCCTCGGGACGATACTCACGATACTCGCGCTCCCCATCGCCGCCGTCGGGGGCGTCGCGCTCTTCTACGGCGAGCCCGTTGTCCCGTTCCTCGTCCCGGTCGCGGTGTCGGTCGGGACGGGCCTCGCCCTCCGGCGCTTCGAGCGGGACACCCCCGGCCCCCGGGAGGCGTTCCTGCTGGTCGCGAGCGCGTGGCTCGCCGTCGCCCTCGTCGGGACGCTCCCGTTCGTGCTGGCGGGCAACGGGGCGCTCGCGGACCCCGTCAACGCGCTGTTCGAATCGATGAGCGGCATCACCACCACCGGCGCGACGGTCATCGTCTCCTTCGAGGTCCACGGCCGGGGGGTCCTGATGTGGCGACAGGTACTCCAGTGGCTCGGCGGCCTCGGCATCCTCATCCTCGCGGTCGGGTTGCTCTCGGAGCTATCGGTCAGCGGGGCCCAGCTGATGGAGACGGAGACCCAGACCCACGACGTCACGAAGCTCACCCCTCGAATCGAACAGACCGCGCGGCTGCTCGGGGGGCTGTACGCCGTCCTGACGGCCCTGCTGGTCGGGGTCTTCCTCGCGCTTCACGCCGTGGGGCTGGCCCCGGAGATGACCCCCTACGACGCCGTCGCCCACGCGCTGACCACCATCGCCACCGCCGGGTTCTCGCCGCGTCCCGAGAGTATCGGCGCGTTCTCGCCGGCGGTGCAGTGGGTCGTCGTCCTGTTCATGTTCGTCGGCGCGACGAACTTCATCCTCCTCTATCACCTCTCGCGGGGCGACCCGAGTCGCCTCCGCAACAGCGAGGAGTTCCGGGTGTATCTCGGGGTCGTCATCGGGGCGGCGCTGGTCGTCGGGATGATGCTGGTCGCGAGCGGGGAGTACCTCCTCGGCGAGCGACTGGCCCGGGACACGCTGTTCCAGGTCACCTCCATCGTGACGACGACGGGGTTCGCGACGGTGAACTTC
>CAYYSW010000148.1:0-6856 GCA_964474395.1 uncultured Halobacteriales archaeon | reverse complement strand
GCTCCATCGAGCAGCAGCTCGCCGACGACTACATCGAGCGCCGCAAGGACTACGACATGACCGTCGCCGAGGGCGACGTGGTCGGTCGGGTCAACGGCCTCGCGGTCATGGGCGAGGACTCCGGCATCGTGATGCCCGTCATGGCCGAGGTCGCCCCCTCGCAGGGGCCCGGTCAGGTCATCGCCACCGGGAAGCTCCAGGATATCGCACAGGAGGCCGTCCAGAACGTCTCGGCCATCATCAAGAAGTTCTCGGACGAGGACATCTCCGAGAAGGACATCCACATCCAGTACGTCCAGTCCTACGAGGGCGTGCAGGGTGACTCCGCCAGCGTGACGATGGCCACCGCGGTCATCAGCGCACTGGAGAACATCCCCATCGACCAGAGTATCGCCATGACCGGCTCGCTCTCGGTCCGCGGGGACGTCCTGCCCGTCGGGGGCGTGACCCACAAGATCGAGGCCGCCGCGAAGGCCGGTCTCGACACGGTCATCATCCCCGCCGCGAACGAACAGGACGTGATGATCGAAGACGAGTACAAGGACCAGATCGAGATCATCCCGGTCCGCCACATCAGCGAGGTCCTCGAGGTCGCCCTCGCGGGCGAACCCGAGAAGGACTCGCTGGTCGACCGCCTCAAGAACATCACCGGACAGGCCCTCGAACGCAGCGGCTCGAAGGGTCACGGCAGTCCCAGCCCGCAGTAGATGCCCGGCTGGGCGGCGTTCGTCGGCCTGACGACCGTCGTCCTCGTCTTCCTTCTCGCGCTCGCACGCGCCTCTCAACAGGTCGTCACCGGGAGCGACGGCACCCTCGCCGACGACGCCGATGCCGACGGATCGCTCGGCCCGGACGGCTCGCCCCGACGGACCGCCCGCGACGGCGGTCACACCCGCGAGTGGGGCCACGAACTCGCCGAGACGCTCCAGTCCGACCCGCGGCCCTCGCCGCGCGCCGCGGAGGGGGAGTTCACGACCGGCATCCTGCTCGCGAACGTCGCACTCTCGCAGGGCTTTCTCGGGTTCGTCCTGCTGGTCGGCGCGTGGTACTTCCAGATACCCCTGTCGGCGCTCGGGGTGGACCTCGGGGACCCGCTCTCGACGGGCCTGCCGGCGCTCGCCGTCGGGATGGGACTCGGCGTCGGCCTCTACCTCGCGAACGCCTTCGGCGCGGCGGGCGCCTCCGCGTTCGGGTTCGAGGCCGACGAGTCGCTCCGCGAGATGCTGACACCTGACGACGCCCGCGGGTGGACGCTCCTGCTGGGCGGCGTCCTCCCGGTCATCGCTGGGTTCGAGGAACTGCTGTTCCGCGCGGCGGTCATCGGGGTGACCGGGGCGGGGTTCGACCTCCCCCTCTGGGGGCTCGCGGTCGTCTCCTCGCTGGCGTTCGCGGCCGGCCACGGCGCACAGGGGCCGGCCGGCATCGTCGTCACGGGCGTCCTGGGGTTCGTCCTCGCGGCGGCGTTCGTCCTCACGAACAGCCTGCTCGTCGTCCTCGTCGCCCACTACCTCGTCAACGCCCTGGAGTTCGTCGTCAGCGGGTACTTCGGCGTCGAACTGGGCGGCTGAGGCGGCCGCTCGGACCGCGAACTCCTCGCCGCCGTCGGTGGCGTCGATGGGCGCCGCGATTCCGGCGAGTCGCTGTCCGTCGCCGTCGATGTCGAACGCGCTCGTCGGACCGCTCGGCCCTCGACCCCGCCGCGACGTCGTGCGCCCGTCCGCGGTCCGTCTGCCGCCCGTCTGACACAGAGTTTTGTACGGCGAGTGGCAAACCCCCTGCATGACCAGCCTCACCGAGGTGTACGAGGGGGGGAGCGGCGGGGCTGACCTCCGACGGCTGTACCTCGGCGTCGGCCTGTTCCTCGTGGGTGTCGTCTTCACGCTCGGGGGCATCGTCTTCGCCACGACGGAGCTGGGCGCGCGCTTCGGAATGTCCTGGTGGCAACAGCGCGAGGTGGCGGGCGTCCTCGCCGGCGTCGGCGTCCCCGCGGTGTTCCTCGGTGTCCTCTCGGTGCTGCCCGCGAGCCGGTTCGTCAGGTCCGCGGCGGTCCTCGGTGCGGCGGTGGCGGCGCTCGGTGTGCTCCTCTTCTATCTCGTCTACCCGAACAGCTGGGTCGGCGACCCGACGAACTACTCGTTGCCCGTCCTCGCGGTGTACTTCCTCGGCGCGATGACCACGTTCTGGTGTCTGTTCACCGGCGTCGCGAACTTCAAGACGCGCAACGACCCCGGCGGCACGGTGAAACTGGAGATAACGCAGGCCGGCGAGACGCGCGTCGTCGAGGTCGAGGGCGACTCCCTCTCGCGGCGACTCGGCGGCATCGGCCTCCTCGGGAGCACCCCCGACGGCGAGGTGCGGACACAGACCGCGGGGTCGGGCGCCCGCAGCGACGGCGGGACGGCCGCCGAGTCGGCCAACGACACGACCCGGCCCGCCTCCGAGGGCGCAGAGCTCCTGACCGACGACGACGCCGACGACACGCGCGACGCCACCGACGCCTACTGTGGCAACTGCGCGCACTTCAGCTACGTTCGGACGGGCGGCGAACTCAAACCGTACTGTGGCTACCACGAGGAACTCATGGACGACATGGACCCCTGTCCCTACTGGGAGAAGAACTAGAACCGACCGACGACTCAGAGCCCCTCTATCGTCTCCCGCATCCGGTCCCAGTGGCTCCCCTTCCAGAAGCACTGTCCGCAGTCACGACACCGCCAGACGGGCTCCTCGTCCGGCTCGGGGCGTACTCCGGGGTGGTTCCTCCTGCCTCGACCCGCGCCAGCGGTCCGTTGCAGGTCCCGCAGTGCCTCGGCGCCCCGTCCGGTTCGAGGCTGATGCCCGCCGCCTGCAGTTCGCGCAACTGTCCTCGCACCTCGTGTGACTCCAGCAGCACCGACTTCTCCGCCCGTCCCGCCAGTTGCACGTCGCGCGTGACGAGCGTCCGGCCCTCCTCGCGTGCGCGGCGGGCGAGGGCGGCGTCCTCCGTCGCCGGCGAGTCGGGGGCCCTCTCGTCCAGCACGTAGGCCGTGTCGTGACCGCACATCCGGAGGTAGCTCCGCAGGCCGCCACACATGGTGTCGAGGAGGAGTCGCACCCTACAGCCCCAGGAACGACCGCACCTCGCCCGCCCCCCACGCGTTGAGGACGTCCTCCCGTTCGGCCCACCCGCGCCGGGCGGTGTGGACGCCGTAGCGCACGAGGTCGAAACTCGCCGGGGCGTGGGCGTCGGTGTCAACCGCGACGGTCGCGCCCGCTTCGATGGCGGCTTGGACCGCCCCGCCCCGCAGGTCCAGTCGGTTCGGGTCGGCGTTCACTTCGAGGGCCGTGCCCGCGTCGGCGGCGTGAGCGGCCAGTCGACCGAAATCGACGTCGAGGCCGGGACGCTTGTTCAACTGGCGGCCCGTCGGATGGCCGAGGACGTCGACGTGGGGGTGTTCGACGGCGCGCACCAGGCGGTCGGTGCCGTCACCGTCGAGGGCGGCGTGGGGCGAGGCGACGACGCAGTCGAGGCGTTCGAGGAGGTCGTCGCCCACCGATATCTCGCCGTCGGCGGAGACGTTGGCCTCGACGCCGGCGAACACCGCGATATCGCTGTCGTCGCCGACCTCCCTGACCGCGGCCAGGTGCTCCTCCAGTTCCCCGTCGGAGAGGCCGACGCCGCCGACCATCCCCGGGCCGGTGGCGTGGTCGGTGATGGCGACGTAGTCGTAGCCGCGCTCCTCGGCGCCGGCGACCATCTCCGCGACGGTGTTCCGGCCGTCCGACCACTCGGTGTGGCAGTGCATGTCGCCCCGTATCTCGTCTGCCTCCAGGAGGTCGGGGAGGTCGTCGGCCTCGGCGGCGTCCAGTTCCCCGCGGTCCTCGCGGAGTTCGGGGGGTATCCACGGCAGGTCGAGGGCGGCGTACACGTCCTCCTCGGTCTCGCCGGCCACCTTCTCGCCGACGCGCTGGCCGGAGTCGGGGTCCTCCACCTCGCTGATATCGAAGACGCCGTACTCGTTGACCTTCAGGTCGCGGGCGATGGCCCGGTCGCGGAAGCGGATGTTGTGGGCCTTGCTGCCCGTGAAGTACTGCAGGGCCGCGCCGAACTCCTCGGGGTCGGTCACCCGCAGGTCCACGCGGATGCCCGCGGAGCGGACGCTGGCCTTGCTGGTGCCCGCCTCGATGACGGTGTCGGCCTCCGGCCAGTCGGTGAACGCTTCCACTACGGCCTCGGGGGTGTCGCTGGCCGCGAGGACGTCCACGTCGCCGATGGTCGCCCGCCAGCGGCGAAGCGACCCCGCCACCTCCCAGCGCTCGGCGTCGTCGACGCCCTCGAAGTACGCGAGGACGTCGTCTGCCAGCGGCCGGGCGTCGGCGAGCAGCTGTCGCTCCTGTGTCTGGCGGGCGAAGTCGATGTTGTCGAGGATGTTCTGCTCGGTCTTCGCGCCGAACCCCTCTACCTCCTGAATATCGCCGGCCCGCGCCGCGGTCTCCAGGTCGTCGAGGGTCCGCACGCCGAGCGTGCGGTACAGTTTGCCCACGGTCTTCGGTCCGACGCCCTCGACGCTGGTGAGCGCGGCCATCTCGACGGGTAGCTCCTCACGGAGCTCCTCTAGCTCCTCGATTTCGCCCGTCTCGACGTACTCGACGACCTTCGACGCGATGGCCTCCCCGACGCGGTCGATCTCCTCGACGGCCTCCTGTCCGCCCTCGCGGGCGAGGTCCGCGACGGGTTCGGGGTGGTCGCGGATGTTCTCGGCGGCCCGGCGGTACGCCCGGTGTTTGTACTCGACGCCCTGTGCTTCCAGTCGGTCGGCGAACTCCTCGAAGAGGGCCGCGAGTTCGTCGTTGCGGATGGGCATCTACCGACGCCTCCCGCTCTTCGACTCCTGGCCGAGCACCTGCTTCAGGAAGTTCATCCAGCGTTTCTGGTCCATCGCCTCCTGGCGCTTCGCCTCGCCCTCGATGTCCGCGGGCCCCAGGCTCTCCAGCGCCGAGAGCGCCCGGTCGATGCCGATGATGGACTCGGCGAGCTCCTCGCCCTCCTCGAAACTGACCTCGTCGTCCTCGATGCGCTGGCGGCGCTCGAGGCGCTCGCGCCGGAGGTTCCGCTTGGCCTGCTCGACGCGCTCGCGTTCGCCGTCGGGGATGGTCTCCCGGCGCTTTATCTCGAAGACGAACTCCTGGAGGTCCACCTGCTCGCCTTGCACCTCGATTCGTTCGGGGATGCGCGCACCGACCGTCGCGCCCTCGCGGTCGATACGTTCGAGCAACCCCTTCCGCTCGAACTCCTTCATGCCTGCTGTTGGGGGGCCGAACACAAAAGCCCAAACGAAAGGCGTAACCCACGCGCTGTCGCAGTTCGCCCATGGCCGAGGACGAGGAAGAAGCGGAGGAGGAGGAAGGACCCGTCGTCGAACTCGGCGACCGGGAACACGTCGAGGGCGCGCCGGTCTCCCGCCCGCTCTCCCGCCTCCACTACGGCATCGAGAAGACCGAGGTCGTCCGCCGCGTCGGCGACGTCGAGATTCGCACGCCGAACGGACCGCGCACCCTCGAGGACGTCCTCTCGGGGGTCGAGGATACGTACTTCCCGACCAAGGAGGACCTGCGGAGCGCCGTCGACGGCGTCGTCGGGCGCGGCCCGGTCCCGACGAGCGACGAGGAGTAGTCCCACCGTCGCCGGTCCGTTTCCGTCTCGCGGCATCGACGGACGCCCGTGACCCGTGAGTCACACGGACGGAACACGCTTTTGTACTGTTCGTCCAATACAGTACTATACATGCTACCGATAGACCCGTCACAGCTCGACGCGGAGGACATCGGCGAGAAACAGGCCACCCTCCGTATGGACCACGAGGCGGCGGTCGAGCACGTCCGCGAGGTGTTCACGGACGCGGGCTTCGGCGTACCCGTCGAGTTCTCGCCCTCGGAACTCCTCAACGAGAAGGTCGACGCGGACCGGGACCCCTACTACGTGCTGGGGGCGTGCAACCCGTCGATGGCCGACCGGGCACTCGACGTCTCGAAGAAGATGGGTGGGCTGTTCCCCTGTAACGTCGTCGTCTGGGAGGAGGAACCGGGCGTCCAGCACGTCTACCACCTCTCCATCATGCGCGCTGGCCGACTGCTCGGCATCGCGCCCGACAGCGAGGAGATGGCGGACCTCATCAACGACACCGGCGAACTCGTCGAGGAGGCGTTCGGGAACCTCGACAGCGAGTAATCAGCGGTTCTCGCGTTCCAGCTCCTCGACGCGCCGTTCGAGTTCCCCATCCGCTCCGTCCCCCCGGAGCGCCCGCAGCGGGCCCCGGACGACCGGGCCACCGACGAGGACGACGAGCAGTTCGACGCCGCCGGGGAACAGCGCCTGGAGTTCGTGTGGGGAGACCATCCCCCACGCGTCCACGAACGGAAAATATCAGTCTTCCGTCGAGCCGCTCCGGAGTTTGAGCCACGCCAGCACCACCAACCCGGGCAGGCCGAACGTGAGGAGCGCGAGCAACGAGACGACCATCAGGTCCATGCCGGTGACCAGGAGCGTCACGTGTAGTCACCCAGACTGGCCTGCAGGCCCGAAACCATTCCGGAGTTCCGCCGGAGGCGGTCGAGCGGGACGGGCAGTCGCGGCGCGAGCTGGCGAATCGCGTCGTGGAACGTCTCCGTCTCCCCGGGGACGCCCTCCTCGAAGGCGTTCCTGACCGTCTCGCGGACCTGCCAGACGCCGGCGGGCCCCCAGTAGTCCTCGGTGACCTCGCGGACGACGAGCACCTTCGCCTGCCGGTCGCGCTCGGCGAGGTGCTCGAGGACGCTCAACCGGGCGGCGTAGTACGCGCCGGCGGTCTCCTCGACGTACTCCGTCCGGCCCTCGTAG
>CAYYSW010000147.1:0-6889 GCA_964474395.1 uncultured Halobacteriales archaeon | reverse complement strand
AGGAACTGCTTGAGGAGGTAGTAGGTGGACTCGATGTCGCGGGCCTGCCGGACGATGACCCGGTCGACGGCGTCGACGTGGACCCGGCTCTCGACGATGGGGACGACCTGTTCGTCGTCGGCGCTGTCGACGACGACCACCGCCGCCGTCGGCGCGTAGCGCTCGACGAGTTCGTCCACCTGCGCGGCCAGCGAGAGGTCGCCGCGGGCGCTGTCGGCGGTGCTGGAGACGACGGCCACGACGGCCTCCTCGCCGTCGGCCTCGATATCACGGGCCACCCGCAGGGTCTCGAGGAGGCAGTTGACGCCGCTGTCCTCGGGGTCGTCGATGCCCACCTCGGTCGCGAGTGTTCGGACCCGCCGCTCGCCGACCAGCGGCGGGTCCCGGTCGGTGGCGGCGACCCGCCCCTCCCGGTCGATACACAGCACCAGCGTGCTCACGCTTGCGAGGATGCCCTACCCGGCCAAAAAACCTCACCTCGATGCGGGGGCGTGGCCGCTGTCACGAGCGTACCGGCACGAGCGTGCCTGCCGCACGAACACGAGCGCGCCCGTCCAACGAGACGCCCGGTTACAGCCTGATGTCGACCTCGGAGTCCTCGAACCGGCTGGCGATGCCGGCGCCGAAGGCGTAGGCCGTCGCCTGCGCCCCGCCGCTCAGACGCTGACGGAGCCCCTGGGAGGGTTCGAACTCCGCGACGCTCACCTCGCGGCCGAGTCGCTCCTCGACCCGCTCGACGACGTCCTCGCGCGTGCCGAGCGAGTCGACCAGCCCGAGGTCGAGGGCGCGCTCGCCGATGTAGACGCGCGCCTCCGTCTCCCGGATGGCGCCGGGCGCGAGGTCGCGACCCTGTGCGACCCGCTCGACGAAGTGCTGGTAGAAGTCGTCGATGATGCCCTGCAGGTAGGCGCGCTCCTCGTCCTCTATCTCCCGTAGCGAGTTGCCGGCGTCCTTGAACTTCCCGGCGGCGAAGCGCTCGTAGGAGAGGCCCAGCTCCTCGGCGAACTCCGTGGCGTTGACCCGCGACCCGATGACGCCGATGGAGCCGACGATGCTGGTGTCGCGCGCCCACAGTTCGTCACAGCCGCTGGCTATCCAGTAGCCCCCGCTGGCGCAGGTGTCGGTGGCGTAGGCGACCGTCGGCCCCTCGAACTCCATGGCCGCGACGCGGATGTCGTCGCTCGGGACTACCTCACCTCCCGGCGTGTTCAACTTCAGGAGGAGCGCCTCGACGCTGTCGTCGTCGTCGGCCGCCGCTATCTGCTCGACGATGTCGTCGGCGGGGGTCCCGCCCCCGCGACCGGGAACCGACCCGAAGTTCCCCGAGCGCGTGATGGGTCCCTCGACGGCCACCTCCGCGACGTTGTACGTCGGGAGGAGCCGGCCGGCGAGACGCCCGCCGATGCGGAAGGCGGCGAACGCCGCGATCAGCGTCAACACGACGCCGAGGATGGTCGGCCCCTCCGTCTCGGGGAGCGTCACGAAGAGGTACCAGCCGACGAGCGCGCCGACGAGCGCGGCACCGAGCGCGACGAGCAACTGTCCGAGCTTCCGTTCCCTGCTGTCCGGAGCGGTCATGGCCCGTCTCCGGGCGGCCGACGGTTAAAGCTACGCGGGGGTTGAGTCGTCCGAAAAACGTCGAGAGCGTGGTCGGGCGTCCGTGTCGGTCGGCCGACGCCCGGTCGAGTCGTGGGTCGCGCGCCGTACGTCGCCCGCCTCAGGCCGAGGCCTGCGAGGCGGCCTCCTTGAGCTCCTCGTAGTCGGGCTCGTTGTCGGGTTCGTCGGCGGTCCAGGCGTAGGTGACCTGACCGTCCGAGTCGAGTACGAACACGGCGCGGTTGGCGACCTCGTGGAGGCCGAGTTCGGGCACGTCGATCGAGAGGTCGTACTCCTCGATGGCCTCGCGACTCATGTCGCTGACGAGGTCGAACTCGAAGCCGTGCTCGTCGCTGAACGCCTTGGACGCGAACGGCGAGTCGGCGCTGATACCGAAGACCGTCGCGCCGGCCTCGCGGAACCCCTCGATGTCGTCCTGGATGGCGTTCATCTCGTTCGTACACGGCGGCGTGAACGCGCCGGGGAAGAACGCGAGGACGACCGGCGCATCGTCGAGGTGGTCGGACAGGCGGAAGTCGTCGACGTCGTCGTTGGCGAACTTCGCCTCGATGTCGGGTGCGCTGTCGCCTTCGGATACCATACCCGGAACGAGGGCCGGCGAACACAAAAGTCCGGGACCTGCGGAAAAGCGTGCGGGCCGAACTTGCGTGTGCCCGGCGGTCTGCTGGGGGTCCCGAATCCGCTCAGTCGTCCTGTGCGGCGGCCTGTCTCGTCGCGGCCCCGCCGGTGATGGTGTCCTCGACCTGCGAGTAGACGAGGACCAGCGCGAGGAGGGCGAGGACCGCGCCGAACGTGAACGGTGCGGCGAACCCGAACCGGATGAAGTAGCCGGCGGCGAGCGGTCCGACGGCGATGCCGAGGCCGAACGCCGTCGTCAGCACCGAGAGGGTCGTCCCGGACTGGCCCTTCCCAGCGAGGTCGCCGGCGAGCGCCAGCGAGGGCGCGAACACGAGCGCCACGGCGACACCCTGCAGGAGCCGGAAGCAGAGCATCGCGAGCGGCCCGAACAGCGTCCCGTCCGCATCCAGCATGGCGACGAAGTCCGGGACGTACCCCTGGAGCAGCACCGAGGGAACGAGGAGCGCGAACCCCGCGACGATGAACGGTCGCCGGCCGTACCTGTCGCTCGCCCGGCCGATGGGAACCTGGAGGAGGATGTTCGCGATGACGACGGCGGCGAACTGGACGCTGAACAGGAACGACCCCTCGCCGAGGGCGGTCGTGATGTTCCGCTGGAGCGTCGCGAACAGCGCGATGGTCGTCGCCATGAACAGCGTCCCGACGCCGAGGGTGAACACCGGGTCCAGCAGCGTTCCCCCCGAGCGGTCGAGGACGCGAAATGAGAGGTCGTCGCTCGCGTCGCTCTCCGACCGCGGCGGGTCCTCGATGAGCAGCGACACCAGCGCGAAACTGACGACGGCCCCGAGGACGGCGATGCCGAACGCCGCGTTGAACCCCGTCAGTTCGCCCCACGGCGTCCCGTAGGGGCCCGAGGAGATGACGACGCCGGCGACGATGGGACCGAACCCGAACCCGATGAGCCGGAACGTGTTGAACACACCGAAGTTCCCCCCGCGTTCCGTGTCGCTGGCCGCGAACTCGTTGACCAGCGCGATGGTCGCGGGGATGGTGAACGCCGCGCCGAGTCCCTGCAACGCCCTGACGAGCAGGACCGCGTCGTACGACTCGACGAACGGGTAGGCGGCGCTCGCCACGCCGAACAGCGCGAGGCCGAACAGGACGAACACGCGCCGGCGCCCGACCCGGTCGGAGAGCCGACCGGTCAGCGGCTGGCCGAAACTGTTGAGGAAGCCGAACAGCGACATCACGAGCCCGATGAGCAGCTCCGTCGTGAACGGGATGCCGGTGAGGTCGATCTGGCCGCTCTCGATGTACAGTGGCAGGACGATGATGAGAAACGAGTTACCGAGCGCGTCCGCCATCCGGGCGAGCCCGAGGGTGAGCACGCGCTTGTCCGTGCCGAGAACCATTGACCACCGGTATGGGAGCGTCTCGGATACCGTTTCCCATGCCGGCGGACGGGGCTGGAGTCGGGGGCTCCTGACAGCAGACAAGGTCAAGGCCGCCGGACGCGTCTGGTGGGGCATGACACGAACAGTCAAGCTCAGCCGCGTCGGGTCGGTGCTCTCGACTCTCGACTACCCGACCAGCCGTACGGAGGCCGCCGACGCCTGCGACGACGTGACCGTCCTCCTCGCCGACGGGGAGACGAACCTCGGGGCCGCCGTCGAAGACCTGCCCAGCGAGGGGTTCGACTCCGCCGAGGACCTGGAGACGGAGCTGTACTCACAGCTCCCGGTGACCGCCGTCGGCGAACCCGGGCAGTCGGAAGGCGACGCCTGAACCGCCATCGAACACGGCGTTTATAGGTGTCCAGCCGGTTTGGCCTGCATGGAATTCTGCGACGAGTGCGGTTCGATGATGAAGACCAACGACAGCGGGATGTGGGAGTGTGCGAGCTGTGGCTACGAGAAGCCCCGGGACGCCGCGAAGGAGGCACAGATGACCACCACGCAGGGCCAAGAACACAGCGAGGTCATCGACGTGAGCGACGCCGAGGACAAGGGCCTGCCGACCACCACGGTCAACTGTCCCAACTGCGAGAACGACCGCGCGTACTGGTACATGCAACAGATACGCGCCGCCGACGAGTCCGAGACGCGCTTCTTCGTCTGTACGGAGTGCGAACACAAGTGGCGCGAGGACGACCACTGACCGAGGTTCCGGCTTCTCTCTCGCCGAAGGTTTATCCGTAGAGCCGCGGCCAGCGTCCCCGTGCTCTGACGACCTGTCCAGGGAGTCCCGCGGGTTCAACCCGACGCCGCGCCCGACACCGCCGCGGTCGCGTGACGCACCTCCCCGGAGTCCGACACCCATCGCGTCGCCTGTTCGCCCCCGCGGTGTCCGACAGTAGCCCCCGCCCGATACTACCACTCAAGGACGAGCCACCCGTAGCGCCGCCGATGGCCGTGCCACCTTCGTCGCTGCCGACCGTACCCGACGACCGCCTCGACGACGGCGGGTGGTCGCTCGTCGAGGAACGCGAGGAGACACTGTTCCGCCTGCCGACGGCGCAGGTCAGGGGCTACACGGCCCTCTACGAGGACGGCGACCTGCGCGAGCGGGTTCGGGCGGCCGCCGACATCGACCGACAGTGGCGCTTCTTCTTCGCCACGCGCCTCTCGTTCGTCCCGCCGCTGGCGCCGGGGGTCGGCCCGGCGATGCTGATGCCGACGGTCCGGTCCGAGGCGAACCGCCAGTTCGCCGGCGACCTGCGCGAACGCGGGTTCGAGGCCGTCTCGCGCGGCCGGACCGAGCGCATCCGCGTCCGGTCGGGCGGACGCGCACAGCTCCAGTCCTTCGAGGCGCGCCTCCCGGTGGACGCCGCGGGCGTCGCCCCCCTCGACGTGGAGGGGTGGCTCGGCGTCTGGACGACGGGCGGGGAGTTCCGGCTCGCGGGCGGAGCGTACCCGACCGACCTGCCCGGGCTAGGCGAGGCCCTCGACGTCCCGGGCCTCCCGGACGCCGGCGACTGCCGGGAGGAACTGTGGCGACTGGTCCGGGCGGTCGAGTGATGCGGGGGTCGGCCGGACCGGTGTCGTCCCCGACCGGCACACTCAGCTGAAAAAGCGCAGCGGCGCGGCGACGGCGGCACGGAGGGCGCCGCCCTCGACGACCTCGACGGGGGCGACGTCCGCGAACTGCGGGCGGGCATCCGCACCCAGCCGGGCGACCGCCGTCCCGTCGACCTGGACGACCATCGTCACGTCCATGTCCCGGAGGACGCGGTCGAGTCTGGGGAGCCGTGTCCCCTCGGTCCGCAGGAGCGCGACCCCGACGCGGACCGACGGGAGGTCGACCAGTATCGTGTCCGTGTACGATTCGATGTTGATGGGCTGGCTGTCGATGGTGAGCGTCAGGTCGGCCGCGATATCGACGGGTTCGCGCTCTCGGTTCAATCCTGCTTCTCCCGCGTGCTGATGGTGACGGTCCCGTCCACACGCCAGTGGGCGTGGTCGGCGTCGTCACCTGCGTGGCTCGGCACGAACACGTTCATGTCGTCGAAGTCGTACTCGATGACCGCGTTTCGGCCGGTCAGTCGGTCGTACAGGGCGATACCCAGGTCCGGCCAGGTCGTAGTCTCGTCCGTGCGCTCGGATTTGGACTCTGCGTCGCTCATTACGACACGAGCTACGGCTGACTGACACATAAGGCTACTCGCCGCCGGTGGGTTTGCCGATACGTCCCCGGGCTGGGCCCCTCGCTCCGACTACGCGCGGGCGAACACGAGATATCCCGTGTGGCCGACGCCGGCCGTCGAGGGACGGGACCCGCGGTCGTCGAAGTCCATCTCCCGCTGGATGGTCTCGAAGGTGGTCACGTCGCGCAAGCCGGCGTCGTCGGCCGCCCGGACGACGTCGCGCGCGCCCTCGACGAACGGGACGTAGGCGGCGAGGTAGCCGCCCGCCACCAGCAGGTCCGGCGCACGTTCGACGACCGTCGGCGCGTCCTCGGTGTCGAGGGTGAGGACGTCGAAGGTCTCCTCGACCAGCCCGTCGAGGTCCGCCGTGAGGTCGCCGGTGCGGACCTCGACGCGGTCGGCGACGCCGGCCAGTTCCATGTTCCCGCGGGCGACGTCGGCGAACTCGGCGTTCCGCTCGTAGGTGACGACATCCGCGCCGGCACGCCCGAGGTACGCCGAGAGGATCCCCGTCCCGGTGCCGGCGTCCAGCACTCGGTCGCCGCCGGTCACGCCGGTGTGACCCATCACGAGGCCGACGTCGCGGGGCATCATCGGCGCGCCGGTCCGGTCGAGGTGGTTGAACAGGTCCGGGCCGCGCAGCGCGCGGGCCGCGAACGCCTCGCCGAGATGCGTCTCGACGGTGTCGCCCGGTTCGATCTCCTCGGGGACCTCCAGTACGCCGAGGTCCGTCTCCAGGGTTTCTCCCGGCGCGAGGAGGTACTCGCGGTTGTCCCGGACGAGAAGTATCACTCGAGGCGCGAGACGGCGGCCGCGAGGTCGCCGTCCTCTGCTTCGAGGGCTTCGCGCGCCTGCTCCGTGGTCGCGCCCGTCCGCTGGGCGACGATCTCGACGTCGGCGTCGGGGATGGCCGCCGTCCCGGCCTCGCTCTCCTCGGCCGCCTCGAGTTCGCCGGCCTCGCCGCCCTCACCGCGCGGGCGGGTGTCGGGCGTGCCGACGATCTGGTAGGTCGCCTGCCCCTGTGCGTCCATCCGCTGGACGTCCGGGCTC
>CAYYSW010000146.1:0-6892 GCA_964474395.1 uncultured Halobacteriales archaeon | reverse complement strand
GCTTATCCGACTTGAAGTCGGTGAAACGGACC
Organism: uncultured Halobacteriales archaeon; assembly: GCA_964474395.1. Taxonomy (GTDB): domain Archaea; phylum Halobacteriota; class Halobacteria; order Halobacteriales; family Haloarculaceae; genus Halomarina. The sequence continues at coordinate 6,860 of CAYYSW010000146.1, read as the reverse complement.
TCGGAGCTCATGCCTCGACCTCCTGGCTCCCGGCCCCGTCGGCGAGCGCCACCTCTATCTCGGCGGCGAGCCCGTCGGCCTTGAACCGGACGCCGTCGTACTTGGTGATGCGGTCGACCCGCGTGAGCGTGTCGTGCTCGACAAGGTCGGCGAACTGCCCCGTCGCGTTGCACTCGACGACGATGACCGTCGCTGCGGCCTCGACCGCGTCGGTGAGGTCGGCCCGCGGGAGCAGGTAGGGGACGGAGATGAACCGGATGGGCGTCTCGAGCATCGCCATCGCCTCGAGCAGCGCCCCCTCGTTCGACCCCCACGAGAGGACCAGCGTCTCCGCGCCGGGGTCGCCGAACTCCCGGGGCGACCAGTCCTCGGTCGCCTCGGCCGTCGCGACCTTCCGGGCCCGCTTCTCGACCTGGCGCTTCCGCACCTCCGTGTCCTCCGTCCGCCGGCCGAGCTCGTCGTGCTCGAGCCCGGTCGTCATGTGGGCGCCGTCCCCGACCCCCGGGATGGTCCGAGGGCTGATGCCGTCGGGCGTCTCGGCGTGGGGGGTGAACCGCCCCTCCTCGTCGAGCCAGGCCTCGAGGTCAGCCTCGTCGGTGATCAGGCTGCCGCGGTCGATCTCGACGGCGTCCATGTCGAACTCGCTCGGCTCGAACGTCTGCTCGGTCACCGCCAGCGAGAGGTCGGCGGTGAGGAAGACCGGGAGCTGGTAGCGCTCGGCGAGGTTGAACGCCTCGACCGTCTTATGGAAGCACTCGGCGACGGTCGTCGGCGCCAGGACGAAGCGCTGGAACTCGCCGTGGCCGCCGTAGAGCATCGCGTTGAGGTCGCCCTGCTCCTGCTTGGTCGGCATCCCCGTCGAGGGGCCCGAGCGCATCACGTCGACGATGACCAGCGGTGTCTCGGTGGTCGCCACCAGCCCGAACGTCTCGGTCATGAGGTCGATGCCCGGACCGGAGGTGGCGGTCATGGCGCGCGCGCCGGTCCGCGCGGCGCCGAGTGCCATGTTGATGGCCGAGAGCTCGTCCTCGGCCTGGATGACCGCGCCGCCGTAGTGCTCGATGCGGCCGGTGAGGTACTCCATCACGTTCGTCGCGGGGGTGATGGGGTAGCCCGAGTAGAACCGGCAGCCGGCGGCGAGCGCGCCCATACCGATGGCCTCGTCGCCGTTCAGCAGGACGTAGTCGCTGTCCGTCGTCTCCAGGTCGTAGTCGAAGTCGTGGTCGTAGTGCTCCTCGACGTACTCCTGGCCGAGTCGGGCGGCCTCCTTGTTGTTCTCGACGATGGATTCGCCCTTGTCCGAGAAGCGCTTCTGGAGGGACTCGTCCAGGTTCTCGATGGGGAAGTTCGTGGCCTCGCAGGCGGCGCCCAGCGCGACGATGTTGCGCATGATGGCGCCGCCGGCGTCCTCCCCGAGCGACTTCAGGGGGACGTCGAGCCCGATCATCTCCTCGGGAATCTCGAGGTCCTGCATCGTCGTCCGCTCGCCGTCGTAGATAATGACACTCCCCTCGTGGAGTTCGTCCATGTTCTCCTCGACGGTCCGCTGGGTGAGCGCGATGAGAATGTCGAGGCGGTCGACGACGCTCTCGACCGGGTCGACGGCGGTTCGAATCTTGTACGCGGTGTACCCGCCGCGGATCCGCGAGGCGAAGTCCTTCGACGTGAAGACGTGGCGTCCGGCACGCGACAGCGCCTGGGCGAAGATCTTCCCAGTCGAGTCGATGCCGTCGCCGGCCTCCCCGCCGATGGCCCAATTAAGGTCCTCTGGCATACTGGTCGAGGCTACCCCGCCACACCGCAAAAGGCTTCTGAATAGTGGAACTGCGTCCAGTCCGCGGACCGAAACGCCCTTCGAAGCGAGCGGACGTACACCGCCGTATGGACCAGACCGACGCCACCGTCGCGGCCGTCGCCGACGTCGGCCCGAGCGCCGTCGCCCTCGACATCGAGACCCCCGACGGCTTCGAGGCACATCCCGGCCAGTTCGTTCGACTCTCGCTCGAACTCGGCGGGGAGCGCGAATCGCGCTTCTACACCATCTCCTCGCCCGACGTGGACGACTCCTTCGAGGTGACGCTCACCTACGACCCCGAGGCCGACGAGGAGGCGCTCGGCCCCCGGCTCGCGGGTCTCTCGCCGGGTGACGTGGTCGGCGTCGCCGGCCCGTTCGGCGACGCCTACTACGAGGGTGAGACGAACACGCTCGTCCTCGCGGGCGGCCCCGGCGTCGGCCCCGCCGTCGGTATCGCCGAACGGACCCTCCGAGACGGCGGCGAGGCGGCGGTCGTCTACCTCGACGACGACCCCCTCCACGAGGAGCGCCTCTCGGCCCTCGCCGACGAGGGCGCGACGGTCGTCGTCATCGACGACCCCGACAGCCTCCCGGGTGCCGTCGAGGAGGCGGTCGCGGGCGACGTCCAGGCGTTCGTCTACGGCTTCGCGGGCTTCCTCGAGGCCGCCCTCGATGCCCTGGCCGACAGCGGCGTGGACCCCGAGTCGGTCAAGACCGAGAACTTCGGCCCCGCCCCCGAGTAACGCGCCGCCCCCGAGGCTTTTCTCCCCCGGGTACCCCCGCCGGGCGTGCCCCCTTCACCGACCTGTTGGGCGTCCCACACCCGGTTGCACAGGCTCCCGTCGGGAGCGTCACCTGTCCCGACCTCGCGGCGACCGTCTCGGCCGCGGGCGACCTCGGCAGTCTCGCGGTGACGTGGCGCCCGCCCGATGCGGTCGCCCGCGCGGTCCGGGGGACCCGCGAGCGGACCGACCGGCCGTTCGCGGTGAACCTCGCGCTGGACGACGCCACCACGCGGTTCCCGACCGACGACCACCTCGACGCCTGTCTCGACGTGGGCGCGCCCGCCGTAGCGTTCTCCTTCGGAGACCCCGCGCCGTACGTCGGGCGGGGTGTGTCGGACGGTCCGGGTGGACCCCGCGAGGCGGTTCGTGGCGACGGTCAGCGCATCGGCGGGGCTGGCCCCGTCACCGCCCTTGAACGTTCGCGCTCGGTCCCCCGCCGGTTCCCCGCAAGCGAGCGCAAGGCCGAAGCGTGCCTCGCCCCGACGACGAGTCATGAGTGACTCCAGCGCGCCGCTGTCGGTCCGATCCAGACTCGGCGTCGAGGTAGAACTGGCCCGCCTGCACCGGCGGTACGGCCCGTTCCATGTCGAGTCGCGGACCGTCGAGAACGACCCCGAGTACTTCGACCACGGCCGAGAGGTCGCCCACGAGGGCTGGATCGGCACCGCCGGCGCGTGGGTCAGCGACGCCGACGACCGGGTGCTGTTCGTCCGGCACGCCGACGCGCCCGACGTGTGGTGCCTGCCCGGCGGCACCCGCGAGGCCGAGGAGGGCCTCGACGGGACGGCCGCCCGGGAGGTGCTCGATGGGACCGGCATCCAGTGTGCGCTGGGCGGCGTCTGGCGGGCCGAGCGAGAGCGCATCGTCCTCGGGGAGGACCCCGAGCGGCGCTACTACCTGCTCGAGACGACCTTCGAGGGGCGCTACGTGGACGGGTCGCTCGAACTGGAGGACGGCGGCGACGTCCTCGAAGCCCGCTGGTTCGAGGACCGACCGGACAGCGTCGTCGCGTTCGCCCGCGACCGGGCGGACGACTGGTTCGGGCGGTAAGGGGCGGTCGTCCGGCGGTGCTGCGGTCGTTCGCGCGACGGCGCGACGGTCGTTCGCGCGCCCCGTCCCGGCTCCGAGTCCGGACTTCCGACGCGTCGCCTACCCGTCGTTGAACTCCTCGACCAGCTCGCGGCGCTCGTCGGTGGCGAACTGCTCCCACCATATCTCCCGTTCGACCTCGCGGGCGCTGTCGAGATCCGGGCGCGCCGTGGCGGCGTTGATGGCCCGCTTCGAGTTCTTCACCGCGCCCCGGCCCGTCGCCTGGATGGCCTCCACGACGTCGTCCACCGCCCCGTCCAGCTCCTCGCGGTGGACGACGTCGTTGACGAGACCGATGCGGTGTGCGGTGGGAAAGCGGTTCGGGTCATCGTGTCGCTCCACGGTGACGACGTCGGGTTCGGGGGTGGGATTCCCCTGCCGGGGCTCGGGGAGAGACTCGACTCGGCGCGAGCACCACCGCCGCTCCCGGCGACGGTTGACACGGACCCACACGCTTTTGTGACGGTTCGTCGAGTGACACGACATGGCACGTATCGCGGGAGGCGCGAGGGGCTGACGTGGGACTGAACCCGAACGACCGGTCCATCGTCGGCTTCACGATGCTCGGCCACGCGCTGTTCCACACCTACGAACTCTCCATCCCGGTGTTCATCGTCGCGTGGCTGGCGGAGTTCGCCGCGGGGGAGGCGACCCTGGGGCTGGTCGTCGGGGCGGGCTACGCGCTGGTCGGCATCGGCGCGCTCCCGGCGGGCGTCCTCTCGGACCGACTGGAGTCGAGGCGCCTCGTCGTCGGCGCGGTGTTCGGGATGGGGTTGGGCTTCCTCCTGCTCGGGTTCGCGCCGAACGTCCTCGTGGTCGCCGCCGCCCTCGTCTGTTGGGGGGCCGCCGCCAGCGTCTACCACCCCGCCGCGCTCGCCCTCCTCTCGCGAGGGACCGAACAGCGCGGCACCGCCTTCGCCTACCACGGCGTCGCGGGCAACGTCGGCACCGTCGTCGGCCCCCTCTCGGCGGCGGTACTGCTCACCTTCCTCGAGTGGCGTCTCGTCGCCGGCCTGTTCGTCCTCCCGGCGCTGGTCGGCGGGCTGGTCGCGCTCCGCCTGGACTTCGACGAGACGGCGGGCGTCGAGGGGGGCGGGGAGGGGGCCGTCGCGGACGGCGGCGGCGACGCCGAGGCGACGACGCTCTCCGGTCTCGTCGCCGACTCGCGGGCGCTGTTCACCGGCGGGTTCGTCGTCGTCTTCTCCGTCGTCTTGCTCTACGGCCTGTTCTACCGTGGCGCGCTCACCTTCCTCCCGGAGGTGCTCGGCGACCTGCCGCTGTTCGAGCCCGTCACCGTCGGCACGACGGCGTTCAGGCCGAGCCAGTACGTCTACTCCGGCCTCCTGCTGGTCGGCGTCGCCGGCCAGTACGTCGGCGGGCGACTCACCGACTCGATGGACACGGTCCGCCTGCTGCTGTGGGTGTTCCTCGCCCTCGCCGTCGCCTCGCTGCTGTTCGTCCCCGCCGCGAACGCCGGCGTCGTCCCCCTGCTCGCCGTCTGTGTCGTCCTCGGGTTCCTCGTCTACGTCACCGCGCCGGTGTACCAGGCGACCATCGCCGACTACGCCGACGCGGACGTCCACGGCCTCTCCTACGGGTTCACCTACCTGAGCATGTTCGGTATCGGCGCGCTGGGCGCGGTGCTCGCCGGGGTGGTGCTCTCCGTCGCCGGGAGCGCGGCGCTGTTCGTCGTCCTCGCCGCCATCGTCACCTGCGCCGCCGGCCTCTGTGCCTACCTGCTCCGCAGGGAACGGGCGGCAGCGTGAGACGGGACGGGCGGCCATCGAGCGGGAAGCGCGACGCGGACCGGTCGGCGTCGAACGGGCGGGCGGCCCTCGCCCGGCGAGGGTGCCCCCCGAAGGAATTTATCAGCGTATCTGTAACTACCGGACGAGATGTCCCTGAAATCGCGGGTCGCGGGCCTCGTCGGTCTCGCCTTCCTCGCCCTCGCCGCCCTCGGTCCCCTCTACTCCGCGTGGATGGTCGTCCGGATCGCCCTCCACGGCGTGACCGCCGGCTCTCTGATGGGCGTCCTGTTCGGCGCCGGCCTGTTCGTCTGCTGTGGGCTGACGGGCTACTTCATCCGGAAGACCATCGCCGGACAGGTCATCCCCATCGACGTGGACCGGTCGGTCGCGTACCGCGGTGGACAGGGCGGAATGTGAACGGCTGAAGGACTGTTCTGTGACTGTCGCCGCGGCCGGGAGCGCGAGCGCTCCCGCTGCGCGCCCGCAGGCGCGCCGTTCCGCGGACTCAGTGCTGGACCAGTTCGAGCAGGATGCCCCCCGTCGACTTCGGATGCAGGAAGGCCACGTCGTGGCCCCACGCCCCGGGTCGGGGTTCCTCGTCGATGAGTTCGGCGCCGCTCGTCTTCACCCGTGCGAGGGACGCCTCGATGTCGTCGGTGCCGAGCGCGAGGTGGTGGATGCCCGGGCCGTTGTCGTCGAGGTAGCGCTGGACGGTGCCGTCGCCGGTGGGTTCGAGCAGTTCGAAGTAGCTCTCGCCGAACGGGAGGAAGACGACGTGCAGGTCGCCGAACTGCTCCTCGTGGGCGATGCGGGTGTTGAACAGGTCGGCGTACAGCGAGGCGAGCGCGGCGGCGTCGTCCGTGGCGATGCCGGCGTGGTCGAAGTACATGGTCGGGCGTGCGACCGTGTGGGACATAAACACCCGGTCCCGTCCCGGGAGGACGACCGGCGGTCGACGACCCACTCAGTAGCCGGGGTTGTACTCGCCGAAGACCTCGCGCATGGTGTCGCATATCTCGCCGGTTGTGGCGTAGGCCTTCACGGCGTCGACGAGGTACGGCATGAGGTTCTCGTCGCCCTCGGCGGCCTCCCGCAGGGCGTCGAGCGCGTCCTCGACTTCCTCGTCGTCGCGGCGCTCGCGGACGTCGGCGAGGCGTTCCTGCTGGCGCCGTTCGTCCTCCTCGTCGACCTCCTGGACGTCCTCCTCGGGTTCCTCGTCGGTGGTGAACTCGTTGACCCCGACGATGACCCGCTCGCCCGACTCGATCTCCTCCTGGCGGTCGTAGGCGGTGTCCTGGATCTGGCGCTGGACCCACTGCTCCTCGATGGCCCGGAGCATCCCGCCGTGGTCGTCCACCTCGTCGATGAGGTCGAAGGCCTCCGCCTCGACGTCGTCGGTCAGCGACTCGATGTAGTAGCTCCCCGCGAGGGGGTCGATGGTGT
>CAYYSW010000145.1:0-6939 GCA_964474395.1 uncultured Halobacteriales archaeon | reverse complement strand
ATCCTCGGCCACAAGTCGACCTTCCGGATGTACCTCCGGAAGTCCAAGGGCGACAAGCGCATCGTCCGGCTGGTCGACGCGCCCAACCTCCCCGACGGCGAGGCGGTCATGCGCGTCACCGGCGACGGCCTGAAGCCCGAGTGACGTAGCCCCAACGCCTCAGTCCAGTTCGTCTCCGGTCTCGAAACGGACGCGGCCGTCCTCGTCGACGCCGACTGTAACCGACATACCGCCGTCGTCCGGGGACGTCACGTTCGCGTTCCCCGCCGACTCGTTCTCGACAGAGACCCGAAGGCGGTACTCCCCGGCCCCGCCGAGCGTCAGCGCCGACTCGTAGTTCGGTTCATCCTCGCCGTCGAGTTCGACCCGCTTGCCGTCCTGGAGCGCGGTGACCGTGGTGGCGTCGTCCGCGCCGTTCTGGTCGACGACGCGGACGCGGTGCTCGGGGTCACCGCCGAGGGCGGAACAGCCGGCGAGGACGCTGCACACGAGGAGGATTATCGGGGCGGCACGTGCGGTTCGTGCCACGGACGCCACTGTCAGCGTGGCCCATAAGTGCTTCGGGAGGGTGAAAGGAGCTATTCGGTCTCGGTTTTCGTTTTCTCGATCTCGATGTCGCCGCGGTGGATCTTCGCGCCGTCCTGTGCCACCTTCTCGGCGAGGACGGCACATTTGATGCGCATCGGCGAGATGTCCACCCCGAGCATGTCCACGATGTCGTCGCGGTCCATCCCGATGAGATCGTCGACGCTCTTGCCGGGGAGTTTCTCCGTGAGGAGCGAGGCCGACGCCTGCGAGATGGCACAGCCGTCGCCGGAGAACGCGACGTACTCGATTGTCTCACCGTCGTCCTCGAGGACGACGTCCATCCGGATGGTGTCCCCGCAGGTGGGGTTCTCCCCGACGTGCGTGTAGGTCGGGTCGTCGAGTTCCCCGTAGTTCCGGGGGTTCTTGTAGTGGTCCAGGATCTGCTGCCGATACATGTCCGAGCCGAGTCCCATTGTTGGCCGAGGTAGGGGAGTGCGACCGAAAAGGATTCCGGGGACGGAGTGGGTCGGTCACAGCCGTCGCCTCCGGCGTGGCGACTGCTCGGCGGCGAGGACCCGCGGTGAGAAGTGGTGTCGTCAGTCGGCGCTCGGGGCGTGGCCGGCCTGGTCGGCGCGGCCGGTCGGGTCGGCGTGGCCGGCCGCGTCGTTGAAGCGGTGTGGCGAACGGAGGTACGCGATGAGGCTCCACATGACCCCGGTGAGGAACGACCCGGCCGCCGAGAGCGTCATCCCGAGGCTGAAGAACGTCACGCCGTAGATTACGCCGATGGTGGCCGACGGGAGCGTAGTTCCGAGGGGGACGCTCGCCATCGAGTCGCGGAGGGTCGGCACCAGCACCGCGAGCGAGAACACGCTCCCTGCCAGGAAGACCAGGTCCTGCCACATCATCGTCGACACCGTGCGTCTGCTGTTCGGTTGGCGAGTGGGACAAGCATCACACTAGCGCTATCGGACTGCCACTGAAAAGGGTTACTGAGTTTTATGTGGGTAAATTCGTTATAGTGGGCGTAGAATCAACTTAGGCATCGTTAGTTGATTCTGCTCCAACTCAGTTCGTCGAACCGGCCCGTTTCTCCGATTCGGCGCGGCGAGCGGGCGCGGTCAGTCCGCGGTCGGCGTCGGGCGTCCCTCGCCGTCGGCGACGGATCCGTTCGCCCGGCGTGCGAGCGGGTTCGGCGAACGGCGGTGGGCGATGAGCGCCCACGTACAGCAGATGAGGAACGAGCCGACGCCGGAGAGCGTCATCCCGAGGCTGAGGAACGTCGACCCGTAGACGACACTGAGGAGGGCGGAGGGCAGCGCCGTCCCGAGAGGGACCTTCGCCGTCGAGTCGCGCAGCGTCGGCAGGAGGACCAGCACGGAGAGGAGGCTCCCAGAGAGGAACACGGCGTCCTGCCACGTCATCGTCGTCCCACCGTCGTCGCGCGTCCAGAGGAAGGCAGCGAAATCATCAGATGCTCCGAGCCCGTTCCGGTTCAAAAGCGTGCCGGCTACCGACGTAGAACTGTCACGGTCGTTCGGTTTCGACGAGTGCTGGCGGGGGACGCGGCTCAGCCGAACAGCTCCGCCGCGTCCTCGACCGCCTCCAGTAACACGTCGATCTCCTCTTTGGTGTCGCGAGACCGCCTTTTGTCTCGGTCGCTCGCGTCGCTCCCTCGCAAAACCCGGGGGAAAAGCACTCCTCGCTCCCCTCGGAGCGCTCGCGCCGCTCGCACTCCGCGGGTCGTTCGTCGGCCGCTCGTTCGCCGGCGGCTCACTCGCGTGGGACCAGAGCTATCCGAACAGCTCCGCCGCGTCCTCGACCGCCTCCAGTAACACGTCGATCTCCTCTTTGGTGTTGTAGAGGTAGAACGACGCCCGCGCGGAGGCGGCGACGCCCAGTTTGTCGTGGAGCGGCTGGGTGCAGTGGTCGCCCGCGCGGATGGCCACGCCGTAGTCGTTGACGATAGAGGAGAGGTCGTGGGCGTGGACGCCGTCGACGTTGAACGCGACGAGGCCGCCGCGCTCGTCGGCCGGCGGGCCGTAGATGGTGACGTCGCCGCGGTCGTCGAGGGTCTCGTACGCGTACTCGGTTAGCGCCTCCTCGTGGGCCTGAACCCGCTCCAGCCCGACGTCGTCGAGGTAGTCACAGGCTTCCGCGAACGCGATGCCGTCGGCGACGTTCGGCGTGCCCGCCTCGAACTTCCAGGGGAGCTCCTCCCACGTCGCGTCGTCGTAGGTGACCTTCCGGATCATGTCCCCGCCGTAGAGGTACGGCTGCATCTCCTCTAAGATGTGCTCGCGCCCGTAGAGCGCGCCGACGCCGGTCGGGCCGCACATCTTGTGTGCGGAGAACGCGAGGAAGTCCGCCCCGAGGTCGTCGACGTCTACGGGACGGTTGGGCACCGACTGGGCGGCGTCGACGAATACGTAGGCGTCGTGGTCGTGGGCGAGGTCGGCGAGGTCAGCGATGGGGTTGACCGTCCCGAGCGTGTTCGAGACGTGGACGGCGCTGACCATCTCGGTGTCGTCGGTGACGAGCTCGGCGGCGGCGTCCATGTCGAGGCGACCCTCCCCGTCGACGGGGATGTACTTCACCTCGGCGCCCGTGCGCTTGCCGATCTGCTGCCACGTCACCAGCGAGGCGTGGTGTTCCATCTCCGTGAGAACGATCTCGTCGCCCGGACCGAGTTCTTCGAGACCCCACGCGTAGGCGACGAGGTTCATCCCCTCGGTGGTGTTCTTCGTGAAGATTATCTCCTCACGACCCTCCGCGCCGACGAAGTCGGCGACCGTGTCGTGGGCCTCCTCGTAGGCGACGCTCGCCTCCTGGCTGAGGCTGTGGATCCCCCGGTGGACGTTGGAGTTGTACTCCCGGTAGTAGTCCGCGATGGTGTCGATGACCCGGTCGGGGGTCTGACTCGTCGCCGCGTTGTCGAGGTAGACCAGCGGCGTGTCGTCGTCGGGCCCCTCCCCGGGGGTCGAGACGTCGCCGCCGACCTTCCGGCCGAGGATGGGGAAGTCCTCGCGGATGCGCTCGACGTCGAGTGGCTCGGACTCTTGGACTCCCATTACCCGAACGGAGGGAGTCGAGGCAGAACACTCCTTCGATTGAGTGGGGTCCGATGACACGACCCCCGACGCTACATCCGGAGCAACTGGGCGTGGCGCGTCCCTTCGAGGTCCAGTACGGTCGTCTCGTCGACGAAGCCGTGTTCGACGGCCAGCGCGACCGCGCGGGTCCCGACGATGTTGGCGACCGAGGCGCGAGCGAGGGACGCGACGACGCGCTCCTCGTCGGCCTCCTCTGCGCCCTCCGCGTAGAAGGACTCCTCGACGGTCAGCGACACCGACCCGTTCTCGAACGTCTCGCCGAGTACGTCGGGGTCGCACACCGACACGAGGAGGCCCTCCTGGGTCTCGCGTTCCGTCAGCAGCATCATTCCATCATCCGCTCTTCGGCGCGCTGGCGGAGTTCGTCGGCCTCCTCGGAGAGGCGTTCGGCCTCCTCGTCGCGACCGAGGTGTTCGAGCGCCGCCGCCTTCTCCTCCAGTATCTCGGGGGTGCGGAAGTCGAGGCGGAGCGCGTTGTCGAAGCAGTCGACGGCCTCCTCGTTGAGGCCGCGCTCGGCGAGGAAGAACCCGCGGTTGTACCACGCCTGCCCGAACCGTGGGTCGATTTCGACGGCCCGCTCGGCGTGTTCGAGGGCCTGTTCGGTCCGGCCGGCCTCCCAGAGGGCGTACGCGAGGTTCGTCTCGGCGGTGGCGGCGTGTTCCGAGTCGTCGTCGATGTACAGCGCCTCCTCGTAGGCGCCGATGGCCTCGTCGTACTCCTCCAGTTCCGCGTGGGCCGCGCCCTTGTTGACCCACGCCTCCTGTTCGAGGAGGTCGTCGTCGGCCACGCGGGCGGCGCGTTCGAGCGTCTCCGTGGCCTGCTCGAAGCGGTTTATCTGCATGTACGAGAGCCCCACGTCGATGAGGCTCTCGACGTCCATCTTCCCCTTCGGTACCTGTCGCTCGTCGAGGATGTCTGTCAGCGCGCGGGAGTCCACCGGGTCGACCTGTTCGGGGTCGACGTCGAGTTCCGGCGGGTCGAGGTCGAACCCCTCGTAGGGGTCGCCGAAGCCCTCGCCCTCGGAGAACCGGTGGTCCCGGTCCTGCTCGTCGCTCATGGTCAGGTTTGGCGACTGGTATGGTTAAGGGCTACGCCACCGCTCTCCGAGTGAGATGCGCGCGTTCGTCAGCGTGGACTGCGACCCACTCGAAGCGGGAATCCGGGCAGCACAGGACCCCTTCCGTGACCTGGAGGGCATCAGGACCGTCGACCCCTCGGGGGCACACGTCACCCTGAAGTTCCTCGGCGACATCGAGGAGGACCGCGTTCCGGCCGTCGAGGCGGCCCTCGAAACCGCCGTGGACGAGGCCGGCGTCGCCCCGTTCGACCTCCACCTCGGGGGGTACGGCGCGTTCCCGAGCACCGACTACATCAGCGTCGTCTGGGTGGGCGCCCGCGAGGGCGGGGGGGAGCTCACCCGCCTCGCGGGGGCCGTCGAGGACCGCCTGACCGCCATCGGCTTCGACCCCGAGGACCACGAGTTCACCCCGCACGTCACCATCGCTCGGATGGACGACGCCCGCGGGAAGGCCCGCGTCCAGCAGGTCATCGAGGAGGAAGACCCCGACGTCGGGGCGATGCGCGTCGAGTCGGTGGCGCTCACCGAGAGCACGCTCACGAGCGAGGGCCCCGAGTACGACGCCGTCACCCGGATACCGCTCTGAGTTTCGAACATCGAGAAACGCCGTAACACGGGGGTTCGGCGGGGTCAATTCCCTTCGAACTCTGATAGTTCTATGGCCGGCCGCCCGGATGGAGCGGGGTGTAGTCGAGTTCGTCGACGGTCCGCTGGCGTTCCTTCAGGCCGACGCACGGAGCGCGAGCCCCGTGGCAGCGATGGCCCGCGTCACCGCCCGGTCGAGGGCCGCGCGGCCCGCCTCGGAGAGCCAGCGGGTCTCCGGGTCGTCGGTCCACAGTTCGACGGTGTCGCTCGTGCCCTCGACGCTCCGGTAGCGCCGGACGTACGTCCGACCGTTGTCCGCGTATGCGAGGACCGTCAGGTACGTCCCGCCGGTCGGGAGCGGCCACTCCCGCAGTCGGATACACTCGACGTCCCCGAGGTTCGTGCTCATCGCCCCGGCGGCGAGCTGTCGCTCGACCCACACCCGGTCGAGCGCCCGACTCTCGCCGGTCCGCCTGTCGACGACGTGGACCGTCCGCCCGTCCACACGTTCGACCGCCCACTCGCGGAGCGTCGGCGGCACCGGCTGGCGGTCCCCCTCCCAGAGCAGGTCGCCCTCGGCGACCCGGATGAACCGCGGTCTGCCCCCCTCGACCTGCAGGACTATCTCGCCGCCCCGGTCGGCGCTCGCTTCCCGCCCGTCGGGCCCCCCAACCCGCTCACCGGACTCCCGTCGTGACTCCTCCATCTCCATCGTCGTTCACCGTCGGCGCGCCCGGCACCGACAGGCGCTCGGTAGGCGCTCGCCGACGATAAGCTCACTGTTACCATAGCACACGTATCCGGCGGGGGTGGCGCCGCGTGGCGGCCCCGCCGTGTGCGCCTTCGTGACGCCCGCGGCGGGCAAAGGAACAACCATTTAAGCACTCCGGGGGAAGTGCCTGCCACTATGGGTAAGAAGTCGAAGGCCAAGAAAAAGCGGCTCGGCAAGCTCGAGCGGCAGAACAGCCGCGTCCCCGCGTGGGTCATCCTCAAGACCGACCGCGAGACGATGCAGAACCCCAAGCGACGCCACTGGCGGCGTAACGACACCGACGAGTAATGAGTGCGAACGACTTCGAGGAGCGTGTCGTCACCGTCCCGCTCCGTGACGTCAAGGCCGAGGCGAAGCACAAGCGCGCCGACAAGGCCATGAGCCTCATCCGCTCGCACCTCGCCAAGCAGTTCAACGTCGACGGCGACGCCGTCCGACTCGACCCCTCCATCAACGAGGCGGTCTGGTCCCGCGGCCGCAAGAAGCCCCCGAGCAAGCTTCGCGTCCGCGCCGCCCGCTTCGAGGAGGAGGGCGAGAGCGTCGTCGAAGCAGAGACAGCATAGGCGTGCTTCGCGCGGCACTCTCCGGGTCGACGTACGTCGGCGTCTTCACACGGGCGACAGACGACTGCCTGCTCATCCGGCCGGACGCCCCCGACGACGCCGTCGAGGAGTTCGCCGAGGAGCTGGAGGTGCCCGCGCTGCCGACCACCGTCGGGGGCTCCTCGACCGTCGGGGCGCTCATCACGGGCAACGAGAACGGCCTGCTCGCCAGCAGTCGCATCAGCGAGCGCGAGCGCGAGGCCATCGAGGAGACGACGGACCTCCCCGTGACGGAACTGCCCGGGCGCATCAACGCCGCCG